>JBAZZV010000005.1 GCA_041658645.1 Candidatus Margulisiibacteriota bacterium | reverse complement strand
CGGCTATTTCCCGGAAACTAACCCGGAGTTGACCGCCCCCGCCTACTGGCTGATGGCGATCATCGCCACCCTCCTCCTTTTTGCTTCGCTCCTGGCCCATGAGCTCTCCCACTCCCTGGTCGCCATCCGCAACAATCTCCCGATCCACGGGATCACCCTCTTTATCTTCGGCGGCGTCGCCCAGCTCGAGGGAGAACCGGAATCACCGGCGGTGGAACTTAAAATGGCCGCGGCCGGGCCGGCCATGAGCTTATTTCTCGGCCTCTTCTTTTTCGCCCTGACCCAGGTCCTGTATGGTTTCCGCCTCCCCAGCTATTTGCTGGCGATCACCAATTATCTCTTTCTCATCAATCTGGGGGTCGCCTTTTTCAACCTTCTCCCCGGCTTCCCGCTCGACGGCGGCCGGATCTTGCGCGCCCTCCTCTGGCAGTTGACCAAAGATCTCCGCCGGGCGACCGCCGTCGCTGCTACTTGCGGCAAGATCCTGGCCCTGGCCATGATGGGGGCCGGTTTCCTTTATTTCTTCTCCGGACTCTATCTCTCCGGGCTCTGGTTCATCTTTATCGGCCTTTTTGTCCTGGAGGCGGCCGAGACGAGCTACCGCCAGGTGGTGATGAAAAAGCTCCTCTCCGGCGTCCGGGTCAAATCGCTGATGACCCGCGACGTCATTACCGTCCCGGCCGGCCTGACGCTCGACCGGTTATTGGATGATTATTTTTTCCGTTTCCGTTTCGCCGCCTTCCCGGTGGTGGAATACGACGTCCTGCTCGGCCTGATCACCTTCCACGCCATCAAGGAGATCGAGCGGGCCAAATGGCCGCAGTTGACCGTGCGCGACGCCCTCCAGCCGATCAACAGCCAGCTGGTCATCAGTCCTGACGCCGACTTGACCTCGACCCTCCCCCGGATGACCTCCGGCCGCCTCCTCGTGGTCGAAGCGGGCCGCCTGGTCGGCATCTTGACCCGCCGCGACGTCATGAAGTTGTTCGAGCTGAAGAGCCAAGTGAACAATGGAAAATAACGAGTTCGCCCGGATCTTCTGGGAGATGGCCGATTTTCTGGAGCTGAAGGCGGACAATCCTTTCAAGGTCCGCGCTTACCGCAAAGCGGCCCAGCTGATCGAGTCCCTCAACCACGACCTCGAAGAGATCTACGCCCAGGGAGGGACGAAAGCCCTGCGGGAGATCCCGGGGATCGGCCAGCATATCGCCGAGAAGATCGAAGAAGCGATCAAGACCGGCCGCATTGCCGCCTACCAGAAACTCGCTAAGGAATTCCCCAAAGGTTTCCTGGAGATCATTAATATCCCGGGACTCGGGCCAAAGACCGCCCTCCTCCTCCATAAGAAGTTCAGAGCGGACACGCCGGCTAAATTGGAAAAGCTCGCCCGCTCCGGCCAACTGGAGAAACTCCCGGGGATGGGGAAAAAGAAGGTCGAGAATATTCTCCGGGGGATCAACTTAAAAAAAGAGAGCCACGGGCGCTTCCTGCTCGATGATGCCACCGCCCACGCTGAACTGATCGTTGAGGAATTGCGTAAGCTAAAAGAGGTCGTAAGGATCTTGCCTTGCGGCAGTCTCCGCCGGGGCCAAGAGACGATCGGCGACATCGATATCCTCGTTGTCTCCAACCGGCCGGAGAAGATCATGGAGCGGTTCGTTAACCTCCGCGCCGTGCGCGACGTCCTGGCTAAGGGATCGACCAAATCGTCGGTTATCCTGCGCAACGGGATGCAGGCCGACCTCCGCGTCGTTCCGGCCAGGTCATTTGGCACCGCCGCCCATTATTTTACCGGCTGTAAACAGCACAACATCATCCTGCGCCAGATGGCGCAAAAGAAAGGCTGGAAGGTTTCGGAATACGGGATATTCAGAGGGACAAAACAGATCGGCGGGCGGACGGAAGAAGAAGTGTTTCACAAGTTCGGCCTGCAATACATCCCGCCGGAACTGCGCGAGAACCGGGGAGAACTCGAGGCGGCGGCCAAACACCAGCTCCCCCACCTGGTCGAACTGGGAGACCTTAAAGGCGACCTCCATATGCATACCACCGCCTCCGACGGCGTTAATTCCCTTGAGGAGATGGCGCGCGCGGCCAAAAAGCTCGGTTATGAATATATCGCCCTGACCGACCATACCCAGTCGACCCGGATCGCCCACGGTTTGACCGGCCGGGAAACGCTGGCCGAGGCGAGAAAGATCAGGGAATTAGACCGCAAGACCAGCGGGATCAAGTTGTTGGCCGGGGCGGAAGTGGATATCTTGCCGGACGGCCGGCTCGACCTGCCGGACGAAGTTTTGCGGGAACTCGATATCGTCCTCGTCTCGGTCCATTCCAGTTTCAAAATGCCGCGGGAGAAGATGACCGCCCGGGTGGTCAGGGCGCTGCAAAATAAATATGTCCATATTCTCGCCCACCCGACCGGCCGCCTGATCAATGAGCGGGAACCGTATGAGATCGATCTCGAAGCGGTCTTGAAAGCGGCCAAACAAAATGACGTGGCCGTTGAGATCAACGCCCATCCCAAACGGCTCGACCTGACCGATATCTATTGCCGGCGGGCCAAGGAATTGGGGGTAAAACTGGCGATCAATACCGACGCCCACGCGACCGATCAGCTCGAACTGATGAAGTACGGCGTGATCACCGCGCGCCGGGGCTGGCTGGAGAAAAAAGATATCATTAATACCCGGCCGCTCAAACAACTGTTTACTTAACCCCTTGGTCGGCCAACAACCCGGAAAGGACCTTGACCGCTTCGGACTGGCTAAGTTTCTCCAAGTTATTGCGCCGTAACATCAGCTCGCGCATAAAACCGCGGAAGAGTTCCGGGTCTTTCAAGACGAACTCGTTAAAGTCTTGCAGCAGTGCCCGCCGGAGTCCGGACAATTCCCCCCACCGCCGTTGTAGCGTCTCATAGTGATGAGCGTACTTCTCGATCGTCACCACGAATTGGTAGATCTCAAACTGGAGGCCGAGTATTTTCTGCCGGTTGAAGCTTAACTTTCCCTTGACCCGCGTCGCCACGCCGGCGCTGATCAGGGCCTGTTCGTCTTCAGCCGAAAGTTTTTCGTTCCGCGACAATTTGATCGCCGCGACCGAGTCCGGCGGAAGCGTCACCGTTTCGGCCGGGCTTAAAGGAAGGCCGTAATAAAGCTTATAGGCGGCCGCCTCATCGGTCCCGATCAGGCCGGTCCGGGCCGGGTCGGCAACGAACGCGGCGCAATCCTCATAAAGCGAGAAGCCCGGGCTGGCGGTCACGCAGTCGGTCAATGAGTCGTAGGGGGCGGTCAGGACGAGGAGGAGGTCGTTGACCAGCGACCGCTCTTCCATCATCAGATCGCCGGAAGAGTGGATCAGCTCCGGCCAGGCGCTCCGGCCGTCCCGGGTCGTCTGGATAGCGTAAGTACCGAACGGCTGGCTCCCCCACTTGGCCGAGACTACTTCACCGCTGGCGTCGCTCACCTGGTCATAATAAGTGTAATTTTGTTTGTCGCCTGAAAGCTCGAGATCGAGCTGGAGGTCGGAAGGGACAGGGCGCCAATCGCCTTTGACCGTCTGGTAAGACCATTCTCCTTCCCGGTTCGAAAGCGCCCCGCCCTGCGGAATGGTCGTGGTGCTCCGGTAAAGGTTGGACAGATAGTTCTTCGTCTTACGGAAAAAGTAATAGGTCCCCGGCGTGGTCGGATACATTAAACTGTCCTGGAAGACCGGCCGGCCCCGTTTATCCCGCTCCTCGACCAGATACATCTTTTCCTTCGGCCCCCCCAGGACGCTAAGTTTAGCCAAGGGAACCCCATTCAGGTTGATGACCCAGAGGCCGGTCGCGGGATAGACGGTAATGGCGACCTGCCGTGGATCGGCCAATTTTACCTTCAACGCGTCCAGGTCTTCGCGATAGTTGACCAGGTCGGTCAGGAACGGCAGACCGGCTTCCGCGCTGACCCGTTCCGAGTAAGGCTTGATGTTCATTTTCGTCTTAAGCGGCAGCAACTCGTAGAGAAATAAAATATTGCGCGGCGAAGCGTGGAGACAGCCGTGGCTCCGGTAAAGATTACCGAGGATCTCGTTGAGCAGGACGCCGAAATTATAATCGTTCAGGGCCGGCACGATATTTAAGTTCAAGCCAACCGTCTCACCTTTGACCGCTGTCTTGACCTTCTCCAGCATGATCGCCTGTTCCCGGGCGTTGAACCGGTTCAACTTTTCCGCCGGCTTAAAGAACGAGGAAAAACTAAGTTCTCCAACGTATTTGGCTTCGTCCGGCGGAGCGGTCCGCGCGAGGTTCAATCTGGTCTCGAGCCACCCTTCGACCAGGTTCTGGCGGTTCTCTTGCGAAAGGACCCCCATCGCGTCAAAATCCTGGCGGAGCGCGGCGCGCAAACCGGCCAACTCTTTCCAACTTCGCCTGACCTGGTTATACCAGCCGGCTTGTTTCTCTACGACCAGCGCCGTCTGCCGCACCAGTTGGTAGAGCCCGACCGCTTGACGCCGGTTGACCGGATCGCGCGGCAGCCGCTCCTCGCGCATTTCTTTAAAAGCCTTGCGGACGCAAGGATCAAGGGCCGTTTGTTCTCCCGTGCTTAAAGCGATATTGTTATAAAGTTTGTAATAAGACACCACCTCGGCCGGCAGGCTCGCCGGAACATTTTTCCCCTTGGAACGGCGGAACAGCGCCAGCTGCCGATAGAAAGAAATATTCGGGTCCCAATCGACGCAGCTGTCCAGATCATCAGGACCAGGGACGGTCAACAGTTGGACAATATCCTTGATGAAGAGCGCCCGCTCAAAAAGCGTTTCGCCGGCCGCGCATAAAAGAAGTCGGCCGCCGGCCCCGTCAAAGACCAGGCTCTCCCGGCCAAACGGCTGGCCGGCAAATCGGGCGGCGACCAGTTGGCCGCTCGCGTCACGATTCTCATCAAGATAACGGAAACGTCTTTTGTCCGGTGAAGCAAGTAAGTCAGCGACAACCGGCTCCGGCACGCCAAACCAGCGCCCGTAGTACTCGTATTTCCACCCTTCCGGCCGGACGACCAGCCAGGCGCCAAACGGGACCAGCGAGGCGACCGGCGCCGCGGCACTCGGATAATACTCTGTCCGGCCGCTCAACTTATACTGGCCGGCCGCGACCGGAACGACCAGCTCTTTCTCCCATCTGACCGGTTCGCCGCGGCTGACCGGTTGGGGCATGACGTACTCTTCAGCCGGTCCGGCTTCGACCGGAAATTGCGCCACCGGCGCTCCGTTCTGGAGTAGAACCCCTTTACCGAGCATAGGATAGACCGCCAGTTCCGGCAGAGTGGCCTTGAAAGCGGCCGCGTAACGGCTGACATCCTCTTCTGTCTTAAATAATGAAGCCAAGGCCGGTACCTTATCAAGTTTAATGTCGATCAACATCTCTCCCACCTTGGAGCGTTTGATCTTGAGGTTCGTCCCGTCAGGCAGAGTTTTATACAAGAGATAATTATCATGGGGAGAGAGGGTGACGCATCCCGGCTCTTCATAGAGGTAACCGGCTATATCGTCATAATAAGCGGCCCAATCGGTCGCGTCGAACAAGCCTAGACTGGCATATTCGGCCGCCGCCGGCAGGAACAGCAGTGAACAGAGAAAAAAGATAGCCGGCCAACGCTTCATGTCCGCATTTTACACCATCTGCTATTGACAGACAATTATCTATTGCTATACTGCGACATCATGTACCTTTTACGCTTTCTGTTGCTCGTCTGTCTTTTGCTGTTAGTTATCGCCCCGGCGAAGGCTCTTTATCCACAAGCAATTGATCCGGCCAAAAAAGTGGTCCAGCCGCCGATCGCTCCCCTGGAACCGCTGCAGCCCGCTGACGGGACGACTTTTTCCCCCGCCCCTCTCCCCCCAGCCCCAATTAGTAACGAAGCCGACCCTCTAGCCCAACCCAAAGGTTTGTTCAACTGGGGGAGGAATGGGGAAATAAATAGCGCCGCCATGCTCGGCAACGGTTGGTATCTGACCGCCGGGTCGGCCCTCGCCTTTGAAGATCCGTGGCGGCTGGGAGAGAAGTTCGGGCTGGCCGAGGACTCGATCGTTTATAAAGCCGGCCTCACCTTTGGTTTCGGCAACACGCCGGGTAAAGTCTTTTTCAGCCTCCTGCAAGGGGTCGGAGAAACAACCGTTTACCTGAAAGAAGGAAGCCTGTTCGGGCTCGACCCGTTCATCGGAGCCGCGTTCATGCTCAATCTTTCCGGCACCGACAATTCATCCGGCGGCCTGGGCTGGCGGCTATTCGGCGGCGCGGCAATGGACCTCGCCTTCGGGCTTGGCCGGGCGGAAGTCGCCGCCGGCTACGAAACCGATCGCTCCGGCCGGACGCACGCGGCCGAGGGGCTTTTCTTTGCCGTACGAAAGCCGATCCGCTTATGAAAGTCCAAATTTTTACCGATGGCGCCGCTCGCGGCAATCCCGGCCCGGCCGGGATCGGCGTGGTTATCAGGAATGAGAAGGAAGTCCTGCTCGAAGTCGCCGATTACATCGGCAAAACCACCAACAACGTCGCCGAATATATGGCGCTGATCCGCGGGCTGGAAGAGGCGATCGACCTGGGCGAACGAAGTGTGGAGGTTTTTGCCGATTCGGAACTGATCGTCAAGCAGATCAAAGGCGAATATAAGGTCAAGAACGAAGGGTTGGCGCCGCTCTTTTATAACGTCAAATCATTGATCAGAAAATTCAATCATTTTACGATCACTCACGTACCGCGGGAAGCGAACGAACACGCCGACCGGCTCTCCAACCAGGGGATCGACGACCATCAAGGCTCGACCCACGGCCCGCTTTTTGGTAAGATATAGCTTGGGCAGGCCGGGCGGTTACCCCGATCGCGAATAGCGCATCGGGGAGGAAAGTCCGGACTCCAGAGAGCAGCGTGCTGGATAACGTCCAGTCAGGTTAAAACCTGAAGGAAAGTGGCACAGAAATTACACGGCCGAACTAAACCCTAAAGGTTTGGTGGCAAAGGTGAAAACGGGAGGTAAGAGCTCCCGACGTAACAGACCGGCGACGGTCACGTGCTAAACCCCACGCGGAGCAAGACCAAAAAGAGTGAGAGGCTGCTCGCCTCGTTATGAGCTCGAGTAGGTCGCAATGAGGTCGCCAGTAATGGCGGCCCCAGACAGATTATCGCACATGTCCACCGCAAGGCGGACAAGACAGAATCCGGCTTATAGGCCTGCCCGCTTATAACAACAAAAAGGCCCCGGTTTTACCCGGGGCCTTCTGTTTAAGTGTCCTATCGATCGCTTAGAAGCGGTCGGTCTTCGGCTTCGCTTCGTTAACGGTCAGCTCGCGCTCGTTCCACTTTTGGCCGCTCATGGCCGCAATGGCTTTATCGGCGTCCGAATTTTCCATGTCAACGAAACCAAAACCGCGGGACTTGCCTGTGAACTTGTCGTTCACAACGCGAGCGGAAACGACGTTGCCGAATTCGGCGAACTTCGCTGCCAACTCACCATCGTTAACTGACCAGGCCAAATTACCTACGAAAATGCTTTTCATGTTATGCGTACTCCTTGTTTGATATTTTCTCTGCGATCAATGGTATGAAGAAGCCTAACTGAGGGGCTCGTCACGATCTCGCTTGCAGACTCAAAGATCCTAACCATTAATTTCGACATTTATATTATATAGTAACCTGACACGTCTGTCAAACCCTACACTCCATTATCGGGCGCTTCCCGTGAAAATTTCACTTTAATCTGGTATCATACAACCATGCCTGAACTAAAGCGTCTGGCGGGCGGAGACGTTCTCTACCGCGCCTGGCAAGCACCTACCCCCAAGGCTGTCCTCCTCCTCGTCCACGGGCTGGGGGCCCACACCGGCCGCTGGAATTTCCTGGCCGACTATTTTACGGCCAAGGGCCTTTCCCTTTACGCGATTGAACTGAAAGGTTTCGGCGAGACCCCCGACCGTCCCCAAGGACATATCGATAGTTTCGCGACCTACCATAACGACATCAAACAACTGCGGCAGTTCGCGGCCGCCGCCCACCCCGGCCTGAAGATCTTCCTCCTAAGTGAAAGTATGGGAGGGCTGATCTCGTACAACCTGGCGGCCGACAACCCCGGTTTGTTCGCCGGCAATATCCTGATCTCACCCGCTTTTGCCAATGGGATGAAGTTCCCGCTCTTCGCCTATCTTGACGCTTTCACCGCCCTCCTCTACAACCAGAAGAAACAACTGCCGCTGCCGTTCACGGCCGCGATGTGCACGCGCGACACCGCCTACCAGGCGGTGATGAACGCGGACCCGCGCGAGATCCGCGTCGCCAGCTCCCGCCTGTTGATCGTTATTCTGCTGGAGCAGCTGCGCGCCCAGCGCCTCACCCCCCGCACCCCGATCCTCTTTCTGATCTCCGGAAAAGACTATTTGGTCGACGAATCGGCCGGGCGGAAACTCTTTGCCAAGCTAAAGTTAAGCGACAAGAAGCTGATCGAATACCCCGACATGCTCCACGCCCTCTCCATCGACCTCGGGCGAGAAAAGGTCTTCGCCGATATCTGGGAGTGGCTGCAGGGGAGACTGGGATAATGCAGCCCTCACCCACTAACGTTGAAGCTTTGCACCCTCTCCCAGAGGGAGAGGGTATTTTGTTAAGCTGCTTTACGCTGACCCCTCTCCCCCTGGGAGAGGGGTCTTAGTTTGATCTAAGTTAGGGTGAGGGCTCTTAAACAACCATGAAATATATCTTATCCATCGACCAGGGGACGACGGGGAGCCGGGCGATCGTCTATGACAAAAAAGGGCGCCAGGTCGCCTCGGCTTACCAGGAATTCCCGCAATATTTCCCCAAACCGGGCTGGGTAGAGCACAAGCCGGAAGAGATCTGGCAAAGCGTTTACTCCACGGTCCAGAAAGTCCTGACCAAAGTTCCCCCCTCCTCCATCGCGGCGATCGGTATCACCAATCAGAGAGAAACAACGGTCGTCTGGGATAGAAAAACAGGCAAACCGGTCCATAACGCGATCGTCTGGCAATGCCGGCGGACAGCGGAGCGCTGCGACCAGCTGAAAAAGAAGTGGGGCTTGGCGGGATCGATCAGAAAAAAGACCGGCCTGCCAATTGATGCGTATTTTTCGGCTACTAAAATCGAGTGGATACTGAAAAATAGGTGCCAGGTACCAGGGACCAGGTACCAGGAATTAGCTTTTGGCACGACCGACACCTGGGTACTTTGGAAACTGACCGGCGGAAGAAGTCACGCCACAGACTTCACCAATGCTTCCAGGACGATGCTTTATAATATTGAAAAACTGCAATGGGACAAAGATCTGTTAAAGCTATTCAATATTCCGGCCAATATGTTGCCTAAAGTCCTCCCTTCGTCAGGCGAGTTCGGGCAAACGGTCAAGATCGGCAAACTGCCGGCCGGAATTCCGATCACCGGGATCGCCGGTGACCAGCAAGCCGCCCTCTTCGGCCAGACCTGCTTTGAGCCAGGGACGATCAAGAATACCTACGGGACAGGCTGTTTCATGCTTCTTAACACCGGACAGAAAAAAGTCACCTCCAGGCACGGGTTGATCACTACCCTAGCCTGCGGACCGGAAGGCAAGGTCGCTTACGCCCTGGAAGGGTCGGTTTTCATCGCCGGCGCCGCTATCCAGTGGCTCCGGGACCAGTTGGGGCTATTGAAGAAGTCCGCTGACTCAGAAAAGATGGCCTTAAGCGTCAAAGATAATGGCGGCGTTTATTTCGTCCCCGCTTTGGTCGGGCTCGGCGCCCCCTATTGGGACCAAAACGCCCGGGGGACGATCGTCGGTTTAACCCGCGGCGCCAACCGCAACCATCTGGTACGAGCAGCTTTGGAAGCAATGTGTTATTCGACTAAAGATGTCCTGGATACGATGAAAAAAGAGTCCAGTTTAAAGATAAATGAGCTGAAAGTTGACGGCGGAGCGGTTGCGAATAACTTCCTCTGCCAATTCCAAGCCGATATTCTGGACGCGAAGATCCTCCGGCCCAAGATCATCGAGACCACTTCCCTCGGTGCCGCCTATCTCGCCGGCCTGGCGGTCGGTTTCTGGAAGAACACCGCCGAGATCAAGCAGCATTGGGCGATCGATCGGAAGTTTACCCCTAAAACGTTAAAAGAAGATTATTATGCGGGCTGGAAGAAGGCGGTCGCAAAGACTCTCTCGAATTAAGACAGCAGTAAAATGCTATAATTACCTCATGTATTACGAGGAAGTCTTTAAGGCCCTGGAAGAAAACAAGGTCCGTTACCTGGTCGTTGGCGGCGTAGCGCTCGTTTTGCACGGCGTTGTCCGACTCACCGGCGACCTTGACCTGATGATCGACCTCGAAACAGCCAATGTCGAACTTTTCCTGAAAACAATGACGCTTATCGGATATAAGCCAAAACTTCCCGTTAAAGCGGCAGAATTTGCCGATCCGCAAAAAAGAGCCTCCTGGATCGCAGAAAAAGCGATGAAAGTTTTTCCTTTTATCCACGAAAAAGACGACTACAAGATCATTGACGTTTTCCCGGAAAACCCGATCCCATTCTCCAAAGCTTATGGTGACCGGCAGAAGATCACTGCCGGAAAATTGAACATTTCGGTGATCTCCTTTGATGACCTGATCGCTCTGAAAACCATGGCCGGGAGGGAGCAGGATAAAAAGGACGTTGAAATGCTCCGGGAGCTCAAAAAATAGTGAAAACCACCAAGGACGGAACGAACCGCTGCTCTTTTATAATTGATCGCACCCGCCTGCTGGAAATGTCTAAGATCTCTCCAGCCGGGCGTCTGCAGTGGCTGGAAGAAGCAAATAGTTTTATCGCTTCGATCGATGGCGGCAAACTAATGCGCCAGTGGCGAAAGTCTCGAAGAGAAAACTAAAGGAGCTGCCGGTTGCAGACCTATGACGTCATCATCCTCGGCGGCGGCGTCACCGGGACCGCGATCGCCCGCGAGCTCTCCCGTTACCACCTCAAGATCGCTCTGCTGGAAAAAGAGGCCGAACTCGCTTTTGGCGTCTCCAAGTCCAACTCCGGCATTATCCACCCCGGGACACAAAACCCGCCTGATTCATTAAAAGGGAAGCTTTGCGTCCAGGGAAATAAACTGACCAGGGAAATAGCCAAAGAGTTGGGGGTCGACTTTAAAGAGGTCGGGGAATTGATCGTTATTTTCAAGGAAGCGGATCGGGCTAAGTTACTGGAGATCAAAAAAGAGGGAGAAACGCTCGGCGTCCCCGGCCTGCAGATCGTCGAGCGGGAATGGCTGCGGAAATATGAACCAAATCTTAATCCGGAGGCCCTCGCCGCTCTCTACGCGCCGACCGCCGGCATTATCTCCCCCTACCGCTGGGTCTACGACCTGGCCGAGAACGCCGCCCGGAACGGGGTCGAGTTTTTCACTTTGCATAAAGTAACCGGTATTAGTAGAGAACCTGGAAACCAGCGACTAAACGTCGCGGTTTCCGGCTCCGAGCGAACTTTCGAGGCCAAATACGTCATCAACGCCGCCGGCCTTTACGCCGACGAGATCGCCAAATTGGCCGGGATCAACGACATCGTGATCAAACCGCGCAAGGGAGAAGAGTTTCTCCTCGATAAAAAGCGCGAGCACCTCGTCAATCATATTATCTTCCCCCTCCCTACCCCGACCACCAAAGGGATCCTGGTCATTAAGACTTCGGACGGTAACCCGATGATCGGACCGACTGCCCAGGATATTGATGATAAGGAAGATCGGACAACTTCTGATGCCGGTCTGCAACAAGTCTTAACAGCAACACGCCAGCTCGTCCCTTCCCTCAACGAGAACGACATCATCGCTTACTTTGCCGGGCTACGTCCTATTGCTGGCCACGACTTTATTATCCGGCACGAAGCCGAAGTCCCGGGAATGATCACCGTCGCCGGCATCCAGTCCCCCGGGTTGACCGCCGCCCCGGCGATCGCCTTAATGGTAACGGACTTATTAAAAATGAACGGCCTAAAACTCCGCCGCAAGTTCTTTTTCCACCGTTTCCGGCAGGCAACGATCCACCTCTTCGCCATCTCGTTCGCGAAGACGAGGGAACTGATCAAAAAGAACAAGGCTTACGGCGAGATCGTCTGCCGCTGTGAAATGATCTCGGCCCAGGAAATCCGCGAGGCGATCCGGCGCGGAGCGAGGACGCTCGACGGGATCAAGTTCCGGACCAGGGCGCAAGCCGGCCGCTGTCACGGCGGCTTCTGCACCACCCGGATCATGAAGATCATGGCGGAAGAGTTGAAACTTAACCCTAAAGCGATATCCAAACGCGGCCCCGGCTCGGAGGTAATCAAAGATGCTCGAGCGTGAGTTGGTAGTTGTCGGCGGTGGTCCCGCCGGGATGGCCGCAGCCTTGGCCGCGCAACAAGCCGGCGTTAAAGATATTCTCCTGCTGGAGCGCGATCAGTATCTTGGCGGCATTCTCAACCAGTGCATCCACCCCGGCTTCGGTCTGCATCATTTCAAGGCCGATTTAACCGGGCCAGAATATGCCGATCGTTTTATTAAGCAAGTCATTCCAGCCAAAGAGATCGAGGTCAGTTTAAAGTCGTTTGTTGTCAAACTATGCCATGTAGCGGCGGTCTTTAGACCGCCACAAAATGGCGACCTAAAGGTCGCCTCTACATTTCCATTCCTTATTACCTACATCAAGCCGGGAGAATTAGTTGAGGTCAAGGCTAAAGCGTTAATAATGGCGACCGGCTGTCGCGAGCGGACCCGCGAGATGGTCCATGTTGCCGGTACCCGCCCCGCCGGCATCTACCCGGCCGGCCTCGCTCAAAAGATGATCAATATCGAGGGTTGGCTGCCGGGGAAAGAGGTCGTCATTATTGGTTCGGGCGATATCGGCCTGATCATGGCCCGCCGTTTCACACTGGAAGGGGCCAAGGTCAAAGCAGTGATCGAAATACAACCGGAATCACGCGGTCTGGTCCGCAACGTCGTCCAGTGTCTCGAGGATTTTCAGATCCCGCTTTATCTCAAGCACCGGGTCGCCAAGATCCATGGGCAAAACCGGGTGGAGAAAGTAACGGTTGAAAACACCGAGAATAAAGAGACGTTTGAGCTCACCTGCGATACCGTCCTCGTTTCGGTCGGCCTAATTCCCGAAAACGAGCTGATCGAGATGGCCGGAGTGACCGATGTGACGAAGATCGCAATTCCTGGATTATTTGTCTGCGGCAACTCATTTAAAGTTTATGACCTGGTCGATTCGGTCACGCGCGACAGTGAAAAAGCCGGCATCGCAGCCGCGGAGTATTTAAAGAATGTTTAGAAAGATCACCTGCATAGAATGTCCCATTGGTTGCCAACTCGAGGTCAACGAAGAAGGCGGCCACGTCATCAGCGTGACTGGTAATAAATGCGATAAAGGCCCGGTTTACGCCCAGCAGGAGATCGAGAACCCTATGCGCGTCCTGACAACGACCGTCCTGGCCGTGGGGCTTGAGCCGAAACTGGTCCCAGTCCGGACCAGTCGGCCTATTCCCAAAGCGAAGCTAATGGAAGCTATGGCCGTGATCGCTAAAACCCGCCTCACCCACCCGGTTAAGGTTGGGGATGTGGTAATAAAGGATTTGTTGGGGCTAGAGACAGATTTATTAGCTACTCGCGATTCAACCTAATATATCAAGGAGGACTATTTATGAATATTTGGCGTATGTTTCTCGGCAATTTCAACCCGACGGTAGACAAGGAAAATAAGTTCAGAGAAATCGATAAAAGCTTTGAAGGTGACGATGAAATGATCGCCACATCTAAAGCAATATGGCTTACTTCTAGAGGCAACAATTATGGAATATCTGGGAACTTCGACCTCGCAATCTCTGATTTTAACGAAGCTATTTCCTTAAAACCCGATCAAGTAATGGCCCATGTTTCTTTGGGCATTGCTTATCGGGAAAAAGGATTACTAGATAAAGCCTTATTAGCTTTGCTTAAAGCACCTCACGCAACCAGCATATCTGGCAAAGAAATCAGCGGCTTCGACGCCGAAATATATGGCGCAATTATGACCATATATCTTTTAAAAGAAGACACTGCTAACGCAATCGAGTACGCAAAGAAGACGTTAGCTGCTTTGGACAATCCACAAAGAAAAGAAATGCAAACATTTGCCATGCGGGCAGGAGTAATCAACGAATCAAACGATGATCAACAAAGAATATTACTGCGAAAGCTCATTAACACAAAATAATTCGGAGCCAATGGCCCTCATCTCCCGCACCCGCCTCACCTATCCGGTTAAAGTTGGGGATATGGTGATAAAAGATTTGTTGGTGTGGGGCCTAGCCGTGGCAGCAACTAGAGAATCTGTTTAATCGGCCTTTACTTTCTTGTTTGTTTCTTTATCCATTTTTACACTTATTAACTGGAATTCTCGCTCAATCCTGACAAATGCCTTTGTCATTTCAGAAAGAATTATCGCTTGTTCTTTTTTAACAGAAGGAAGCTTAGTGTTGCCATGCCCAGCCAATGGCTCAGTACTTCTTTGATTAAATATCGCTAATATATGGTCCAAAATAGGCCCTGGCAATTTAGACTCATTACGATATTTTTCAAAGAAAGACCCCAAGGATTTCTCATTAATTGCTTCGTCGTTTAATACATCTTTTGCCAATGTTTCAAATATTGAGGCGCTCGAATGAAGAACTGCCGTATAGTCATCGTCCTTTAATTCCCTGTCCATTCTTTCTACTAGCTGCCGTATATTAGGGTGCTCTGCCGACATATCTGCCCCTTCAATTCCTTGCGCCGCAGCAATTTTAATTGTTAACTTATCGTTATTGCCCTTCTGATATTGTACTGAGCAATTTCCTTCGACCAATATTTCATTGATCTCCTTAATTGGCAAAATATCATTTTCAACATAATCAGCAATTATTTCGATCAATTGTCTAGTATTTGGTTTTAGCATGAGCAATTCCATCTCACCCATGTGATAGGCATTTTCAGCTGGATGATACATTCCCCAACCATCTGATTCCAAAACATATATTGGCAATCCTAAAACGTTATTTGCTATATTTAATAACTTATTTTGATTTTCTATTTCCCTATCCTGGTCATCAGATTTGACCGCGCTCCGAATCAATCTCGTAAGTTTTAATCTTGTTGGCTTTGGAATCACCTCATATTGCAATGCAATTTCTTCTTTCTTACTAAGCCCGTAAAACACCATCGCCCCTCCCTTAAATTATCACGCCAATTCCCGACACAGGATCATCCTTTAGCAACTTATATCTAGACCTATTCTCCCATTACTTTAATGACTATCCTCTTCCTCCGCTGGCCGTCCCATTCGCCATAAAAGACCTGCTGCCAGGGGCCAAAATCGAGCTCCCCCTTGGTGATCGGGATGATGACTTCGTGATTAAAAAGGATCGACTTCATGTGGGCATCGCCGTTCGTTTCGCCGGTCCGGTGATGATTATATTTGAGATTAAAGGGAGCCAATTTTTCGGCCCATTCCATAAAGTCTTGCTTGATTCCGGATTCTTCATCATTAATAAAGATCGAAGCGGTGATATGCATGGCAGAGACGAGGACCATCCCCTCTTTAACCCCCGACTTTTTGACCGCCTCGGCCACGTCACTCGTGATATTAACTATCTCGCGGGACGCTTTGGTGTTAACGGTCAAATATTCAGTATGGGTTTTCATCCTAAGCCGCGACAGCCTCATTTAACGCTTCGATTATCTCCAGCATCCCCCGGGTATCGATGTCGCAATACTTTTCCAGGGCGGTATGGACCCGCTCTTTCTCTGCCGGCGGGATATTCTCCCCAAAAGTTACCCGATAATACTCCACTCCGGCAGTCCGCCCCTCTCCGATCTCCAAGTTTTCATAGTTGCTGTGGGTGAGCGCCGGCAGGACCTTTTTCAGCGAAGCGCTCCCCGCCTGGTCGGGATGGTAGAAGAGGAACTGCTGGAAAGGGACCAGCAAGTCGACAAAACGATCCTTCAGGAAGACCGCCCAGTCGTTGTAATCGCGATAGACCTCGCTCGCCTTCTCAATGCAGGTCATCTCAAAACGGGCGTTGTAGGCGACGATCGAACCACTCTCGCCGAGCAGCTCTTTTAACCGCCGCAACATCTCCGGCCGGGGATCAATGTCACCCGGCGCCAGGTAGGAAAAATGCTGAGGCTTTCCACCCGGCTTATCCTGCACGAAAAGGGAGAAGAGGAAAGGGATCTCCTTATACGGACCGGTGTTGTCGTAGACCGGGAGCGCCGGACCGATCGTCTCGAAATCGAGGAAATATAACGGGTAGACAAGCTGGCCGAGAAATTCTTTCAGCGCTTCTTTATCAACATGCGCCGCTTTATCACGGTGGCTCTTGACCTGGATAAGCTGTTTCTCATCAAGCTCAAAATCATCAGGTATCTCGGTCACGTTCAAGATCCCCCGCTCCATCAGGTCAAATTTCTTCTTCCCCCCGCGATAGAGGATAAAAACATGGCCTTCGTCCGGCAAAAAGTCCCAGCAGAGGTCATAGAGCGGGCACTCGCGCGGGCTGGTGCAGTGCGGACCGACTTTGGCCTCCGGCTCGGTCTCGGCCCCGATCGTCGCCGCCATAGTGGCGATCTGGCCGGCGATCCCGGGGAGAAGCTCTAAGGTCTCGTCCGTTACATCTTCCTTGGTAAAGAAGCGCTTGGGATCGATCTCCCCTTTTTTGACGAACTCCTTGTTGATATGCATCAGGTAGCTCCGCCTGATCTTGAGCCCGGCACCGGCATAAGTATAGCGCTGGAAAGCGGCATCCCGGTAATGCTCATCTTTGATCCCCGTACTGCTCTTCACTTCGACAATATCCCAGGCATCGTCCTCGACCGGGACCAGGATATCGGCCAGAGCGTACGCCTGACCAAAGAGAAAACCAGCCTCGAACAGCGGTTGCCGCAGCTTGAGAGCGGCCAGGGAACGCTCACTATGTTTTTCCGGTGACCGGTCCCGCTCGATCGTCACCCCGTTCGGGAAAAGTTTCTGGGCCAGGACCCCGACCCGATGGCCTTCGTCAAAGACCGCCTGGGTCAGCGGGCCGATCCCGGGAAGGTCAGCTTTGCGGTTATAGTTATACCAGAGGAGTTTGGGACATTGCAGTCCAGCGAGGTATTTGCTCTTCGAGAGATAAGGCATTTTCGCCATTGGATTGATTATAACATGAAAGAAGCTTGCTTCGCCCCCAGTCAGCTGTTACAATTCGCCTACTATGAAAAACATTATTGGGGTTCTGATCGCGATCGTCGTCTGCGCTCTGGCCGGAGTGATCGGGCAGCTCTTCACCTTCCCGGAGATAACGACCTGGTATGCCGGATTGGCCAAACCGTTCTTCAACCCGCCCAACTGGATCTTTGGCCCGGTCTGGACACTGCTTTACATCATGATGGGGATAGCGGTCTACCTGGTGGTGCGGCGGGGATTCTTCACTCCCGCGGTTGAGATCGCCGTCGGCTGTTTTGCCATTCAATTGGTCCTGAACAGTCTCTGGTCGATCATCTTTTTCGGCCAACACCAGCTACTGCTCGCCTTTGTGGAAATAATCATTCTCTGGGCAATGATCTTGCTGACCATTATCAAATTCCGACCGCTCTCTCCATTAGCCAGCTGGCTGCTCGTGCCGTATCTCTGCTGGGTAAGTTTCGCGTCGATCCTGAATTTCAGTGTCTGGTTCTTGAACCGCTAGTCGGCGCTAAGTTCGAGATAGAGGGCTTTAGCGACAGCCACCAGCGGCGCGGCGAGTAACATTCCCCAGAACCCCATCACCCCGCCCAAGACCACTACCGCGACAATGATCGTCAGCGGATGAAGGTCGAGTTTATCGCCCAAAATCTTCGGCCCCAGATAGTAAGCCAGGATGGTCTGCACGACCGCGTAAAAGAGGATAACGTTCAAGGCCATAATGGGGCTTTCCAGCAAGGCGACCGCCACCGCCGGGACCATCCCGATGACCGGTCCAACGTTTGGGATCAACTGGGCCACCGCCGCGACCCCGGCCAGCATGATGAAATAATCGACCCCGAGCAACCAGAGGCCGGCCAGCGTGACCGCCGCGACGATCGAACAGAGGATCGCCTGCCCGACGATATAATTCTTCATGATCTGGTCCAGCCGCTTCAGGATAGCGCTGAATTTACTCCGGTGAGCTTCCGGCACGTACTGGGCGATCCCTTTGGCCAGTTTTTTCTCGTCGATGAGCATGTAGACGGTCATGATCGGGATGACAATGACCATCACCAGCTGGCTCATCAGGCCAAGCAAGGACTGGGCCGTCCCCTCGATCATCAAGACCAGATAACTGAAAACATTCTCGATCGCCCGGGGGAGCATCTTTTCCACCCCACCCGGCAGCCGATTGGCGATATACCAGCTTTGCAGCGAATTGAGCGAGTTTTGCGCCCGGGCGATCAGATCGGGCAATTGCTTGATGAGCTGGTTAAATTCGAGGTAGAACGGCGGAAAGACAAAAGCCGCCACCAGGTAAGCGGCCAGACAAAAGAGGACCAGGGCCAAGGCGGTCGAGATCTCGCGGCGCAGCTTCAGCTGGGCCGTCAGAAAATTAACGACCGGATTTAACAAATAAAAAAGAATGATGGCGATCAGGACCGGCCAGAGCGCCTTCCAGAAAAAGAAAATGATCACCAGCAAAACAGCCAGGGCGATCCAGCGGGTCCTTTGGGGGTATGTCATGGCTGTAATTCTATCACCCCGAAACCAAAAATGCGACGCCCCTTGCCGTATGTCAATGCGCATTGACATGACATTGAGAGGATGATATTATCTATCCATGCCACCAGCCAAGAATTGCTGCCAGCTCGACCTCACCGCAATGGCCAAAGCGCTCCAGACCATTTCTGAACCGAACCGGCTGAAGCTCCTCTGCCTCCTCCGGCGCGGCGAACGCTGCGTCTGCCAACTGGAAGAAGCGCTCCAGATAAAGCACAACCTGATCTGCCATCACCTTAAAGCCCTGGACCGGCTGGGGCTCCTCCGCTCAAAAAGCCGGGGGAACTTCACCTTTTACAGTTTAGATAAGAAGGCCTACCGGGCTTTGCTGACCGGTATCAACAAAGTTTTAGGAGGTTGAAATGACGGATAAAAGCATTAGCGCCAAGCTGCCGCTCTTTGAACGATATCTTTCGCTCTGGGTGATCCTCTGCATTGTGGCCGGGATCATTATGGGCAAAGTATTCCCCCAAATAATTGCCGGTTTAAGCCGTCTGGAAGTCGCCCAGGTCAATATTCCGATCGCCATCCTGATCTGGCTGATGATCTATCCGATGATGGTGCAGATCGATTTTTCGAGCATCGTCCGGGTCGGCAAGAAACCAAAAGGGCTGATCGTCACCCTCGTCGTCAACTGGCTCATCAAACCGTTTACCATGGCGCTCTTTGCCGTGATCTTCTTTAAATATGTGTTTGCCTCATTGATCAGCCCCACTCTGGCGACTGAATACATTGCCGGGGCGATCCTGCTGGGTGCCGCCCCTTGCACGGCGATGGTCTTTGTCTGGAGTTATTTGACCAAGGGAAACCCCGCCCACACCCTGGTCCAGGTCGCGGTCAACGACCTGGTGATCCTGATCGCCTTTGTCCCGATCGTCAAGTTCCTGTTGGGGGTGAACCAGATAATTGTCCCTTATGACACTTTGATCTATTCGACGATCCTCTTTGTGGTCGTCCCTTTGACCGGCGGATACATTTCGCGGCAACTGCTTATCAAGAATATGGGGATGCCCTGGTTTGAAAATGTCTTTTTACGGATATTGAAGCCGGTCACGATCATGGGTCTTCTTTCGACACTTGTCCTGCTTTTCGCCTTTCAAGGGAACATTATCATTGAAAATCCGCTGCACATCTTTTTGATCGCCATCCCCTTGACCATCCAGACATATTTTATCTTTGCCATTGGTTATTTCTGGGCCAAGAAGTGGCGGATCGAGCATCCTATCGCTTCTCCGGCCGCCATGATCGGCGCCAGCAACTTTTTTGAGCTGTCGGTCGCGGTAGCGATAACTCTCTTCGGATTGAAGAGCGGGGCGGCGTTGGCTACCGTGGTAGGAGTATTGACCGAGGTCCCGATCATGCTTAGTCTGGTCGCTTTCTCAAACCGGACCAGACATTGGTTCCCTAAGGAAGAAATAACCCAGACCAAGGAGGCGACGATCATGCCAAGAAAGAAAAGAGTTCTCTGGAAAAAAGCGCTGATCGCCACTGATCTATCAGCTAACTCTAACGAGGTTGTAGCGTGTGTCGCCAAAGAAGGCCCGGACTTTGCCCAAAAGGCAAATATTGTGCATGTGATCTCGGTAGAAACTGCCGGGGGCCTTGATGAGGCGATCGAAGAATTGCACAAGCCGGCCATGGAACTCCAGGTCGATATGCTGAAGAACGCGGGAATAGAGGCCTCTTACTCGTTCGCCTATGGCATTCCTTCCACGGAGATCAACCGCCTGATCAGCGAGGATAAATATCAGTTCTTAGTTTTGGGCTCGCACAGCAAAAGCTTGGTTGAAGAAATGCTCTTGGGGAGCGTGGCCGACAGCCTGATCAGCAATCTTTCCGTACCCGCCTTGCTTATCAAATGCCAGGGAGGCCGGCAGGCCGCCTGCCCGCTCGTCTTTTCCGGCAAGATACTTTTCCCAACAGATTTTTCAGATAATGCCAAAGCCGCTTTTGAAACCTTAGCCGACCTGGCCGGCAATTATAACCCCACCGTGACCCTTTATCATGTCCAAAACAAAGATACTATACCCGCCGATCTTGGCTATAAAATAGAAGAGTTCAATCTTATTGATACCGACAGGTTAAACAAACTGAAAGAAACCTTGCTGAAGGCAGGGGCTAGCAGCGTGAAGGTCAAGATCGAAACGGGCCACGGGAAACAGGCAATTATTGATGAGATCAACAACGGCCATTACGATCTGGTCGTGATGGGAACGCAGGGCCGCGGCTGGATCGAGGAGGTCTTCCTCGGAGATATCGCGCATGCCGTGATCAGGAATTCAAATACTTCACTTTTGTTGGTCCCATTTAGAAAATAAGAACGATCAAGGAGGAAAATCGATCATGGGATGTAATTGCAGCTGCGGTTGCGGAGAGCAAAAGACGGTGGGGACGGCGAAATGTCCGCTTTGTGCCAAGAACGGTGTCGCGGTGCCGCTGACGGCAGTCAGCAATTTAGTAAAGCCGGACAAGAAGCATTTAATAACGGCTCGCCAGAAATATTATTTATGCCTGAACAGTAAATGCCCTACTTCGTATTTTGATAAGTCAGGCGCCACCGTCCTCAAGCGGGGGAACCTAAAAGTTGAACTGTGGTATAAGGAAAACGCCAAGAAAAAGGTCGCCTGCTACTGCAACAACATCACTTATGACCAGGTCAAAGCACAGGTAATTAAGAACAATAAGCTTACCTGGAAAGAGATCGTGAGCGCGTATCGGAAAAAACCGATCGCCAAATGTGATAAATTAAATCCGACCGGCAATTGTTGTTTTCAGGTATTCTATGGTATGGTCAATGCCATCCTCAAAGAGGCTGGCAGAAAGCCGCTCAAATACTCTGCCTGTTGTTAGTAATTGAAGGGGGCAATTAAATGTTCCAATGGTTTGCCGACTTGGTCACCTATGACCTGCTCAGACTCCCCAAAGGAACCCATCTGGCGGATAGCCTGAACTTCTTCCTCTACGACGTCCCGAAGATCTATTTTCTCCTGATCATCATTGTCTTCTTTGTGGCTATTATTCGGACCTTTCTCCCCCCAGAGCGGATCAGGAAAATGCTTAGCCACAAAAAAGAGTTCGTCGGCAATATCCTGGCGGCCGGGCTCGGGATCTTCACCCCCTTCTGCACCTGCTCGGCCATTCCGCTCTTTATCGGCATGCTGGAATCGGGGGTGCCGCTGGGAGTGACCATGTCTTTTCTCGTCGCCTCCCCCACGGTCAACGAAGTCGCCCTGATCCTCCTTTGGGGTTTATTTGGCTGGCAGGTCGCTCTTACATATATAGTTAGCGGGCTCACCATTGCCGTGGTCAGCGGCCTCATTATTGGGCGTCTTAAGCTGGAAAAAGAGGTCGAAGCATTCGTTTTCCAGGTCAAACCGACCAAAATGGATGGCGGCCAAAAAATGACCTGGAAGGATCGCCTCGACTACGCCGTGGAATACGTCAAAGAGATCTTTGCCCAGGTCTGGTTGTACGTCATGCTCGGCGTTGGTTTGGGAGCGCTGATCCATGGTTATGTTCCGGTCGATTTTGTCACCCAATACGCCGGCCGGGGAAACCCGTTCGCGGTCCTGATCGCGGTCGTGATCGGGGTGCCGCTCTACTCCAACGCGGCAGGAACCATCCCCGTCGTCCAGGCGCTAATCGGCAAAGGATTACAACTCGGCACCACCCTCGCCTTCATGATGGCCGTGACGGCACTCTCGCTTCCGGAATTTATTATCTTACGCCGGGTCCTGAAGCCAAAACTGCTGTTGACCTTTTTCGGCACGGTCGCTTTAGGTATAATAGCGATTGGGTATCTGTTTAACCTGGTGTTTTAACTCACCCCCTTAATCCCCCTCTCTTAGAAAGAGAGGGGGAGAGGAAAAAGGAGAAAACAAATGGAAATTAAAGTATTGGGCCCCGGATGCGCGAATTGCCAGGATCTCGAGCGGCGGGTCAAGCAAGCGCTCGCCGAGTTAAAAGTTGAACAGATCACGGCCTGGCTCCAGGCCGTGGGGAAATAACCGCTTTTGTTATTTCTTTCCTACATAGTTTTGCTCTGTCTCGGTCTTTCCTTCATCGTCGACAAAAGAAAAACCTATCTCGGCTGTCAGCGCGGATTGGCAATGTTCTTGAACCTCCTCCCAACCCTCCTGCTGGTCCTGGCGCTGGTCAGCATTTTCCTCTATCTTTTCCCGAAAGAGGTTTTGGCTTCAACTCTCGGGGCCAAAAGCGGCTGGCTCGGCGTCCTGATCGCCGCCCTCCTCGGCTCGATCGCCCTGATCCCGCCGTTCATCGCCTTCCCGCTCGGCCGGATCCTCCTCGACCAGGGGATCCCGGCCACGACCGTCGCGGTCTTTATCACCACCCTGGTCATGGTCGGCATTTTGACCCTGCCGCTCGAGATCAAGTTCCTCGGCAAAAAAGCGGCCCTGCTGCGCAACTTTTTTAGCTTCGTTGGCGCCCTGGTGATCGGCCTGTTGGTGGGGATACTATATTGAAAACCAGAGTGTTGCTCAAAGACTATTTCTGGGTGATCATCTTCGCCCTCTTCCTGCTCGGCTCTTCGTTCGTCGGCTTCCGGCCCGGCGCGGCGATCTACGCCAACTTCAGCCAGTTCCTCCTGGAGCTGATCTCTTTTCTCCCGCTGATGTTCCTGCTGGTCGGCCTGTTTGATGTTTGGATACCGAAAGAGCGGATCGAGCGGCATGTCGGGCAGAATAGCAGCTGGCTCGGTTCTTTCTGGGTCATCCTCCTGGCCACCCTGCAAGCCGGCCCTCTCTATGGCGCTTTTCCGGTCGCCTACATCTTGAGGAAAAAAGGGGCGAGCGTCCGGAACATCTTTATTTACCTTGGCGCCTTCAGTTGCCTGAAAATACCTCTTCTCTCGTTCGAGATCGGCTTTCTCGGGCTCAAGTTCTCCCTCCTCCGGACAGTGATCACCCTCCCTGTCTTTTTCGTCATCGGGATTTTAATGGAGAAGTATCTGGGGAAAGATTACCAGTTAAAGTCGGTCGAGCTATGATATTTAAAAGAATGATCGCCAGGATATCGAACTGGCCGAGACAGTCGGCTTAAAAGTTATTTACTATTAAAACTGACCAGACTAGCCCTTCTCAATTTCCCTCACCCGATACGCTTAACACTCTCACCCTCTCCCAGAGGGAGAGGGTATGTTGCCTGGCATAACACCTTCTCCCGCTGGGAGAAGGTACGAAACTTTCGCGTATCGGATGAGGGCGGCGAAGCCTGGGGGATTTAAAACCCTTCTCCCTTTGGGAGAAGGTCACAAACCTTAACGCCACTAGATGAGGGCGGAAATGCCTAACTGATCCCCCAGCTAACCAGCCTCCCCTCAACCTCCAGCGAAGCGAAACCAAAGTTATCCCGTATCCACTCCAGCGCCGGCCGGCTATAGAAGAAGCGGTGGGTCTCGTCGTTCTTGTAATGCCATTTTGAGAAATCATTTCCCTCTTCATAAAGTTCAGTCATACAAAGGAGCGCCCCACCCGGCTTAAGGAGCGAGCGGAGGAGTTTAAACTCTTTGGCCGGCGAACGGAAATGCTCGATCACCTCGCAAGCCGCAATATAGTCATAGGTTTTCTTTAGTAGCTCCGGGTCATTATGGAAGAACGGATCATACGGCTCGATCTTATATCCCTCTTCCCGCAAAAGTTCGGTAATGACCGGCACCGGCCCTGCCCCAAAATCAAGGCCATGGTGGGCGGGCGTGAAGCGTCGGGTGACTTCTTTAATGATCGGGTCGACGAACGACCGATAACCCGGGTCAGCCGGGCTATTGTTATGCGCCTCGTAACGCTTTTTTTCTGTTTCCGGTGAGAGCTCGTCAGCCGGATCGCGAAAGATAGAGCGGCAACCGGAGCATTTGAAGAATAAGGTTCCGCGGTCGTCGTAGAATAGGTCAGCCGCGGCAGAACATAAAGGGCAGTTGCTCATCTACCCGTACTTAATCTTTAAATAGAGCAAGTAGACGACCAGACAGAGCGTGACCGAGTTAGCTAATATGACTGGCAATGAGCCGGCCAGCGCCCCGTAAACTATCCACAACACAACACCAAGGAATAAAACCACGAACATCAAGAGCGAGAGGTCCTTGGTATGGTGGCTGGTGTGCGCCTTAATAACTTGAGGCAAAAAAGAGGCCGTAGTCAGGGTCCCGGCTAAAATACCGAGGAGCAAAAGGATGTCGTCTGGCTTCATTTGGCGGCCGCCGGCTGGGCCAGGAAATCGGCCGTGGGCCGCGCCGCATCGAGGGCACAGCTCTCGGGCGTAAAGCTCCAGCCGGTCTTAACCGCGGAAACGGTCACCCGTCCGGTGACCCCGCCCTCCCCCCACTCGCCGTTGGCGGCGCTGGCAAGGACGCGGGCCTGGCCTTCGCTGCTGATGAGGATGGTCACGCCAGGCAGTCCGTAACCGGTGATTGGGTCAACGATTTTACCGGCCACGGCATAGCTGGCCACCGGGGCTTTTCCCTGCCCGCAGCTCAAGGCGGCAAAAGAGCCGGCCGCGCTTAGCAACAATATTAAAAAAAATAACCAGGTCCTTTTGTCCATATCGCTCATTTCTATCGTGCCTCATTTTAGCAATGTTAATTGAGGCGGGCAAGTGCTAAAATAAAGTTATTATGAAGGTTACTTTACTCGGGTTGCCGCAGGCCGGACAACAACAGCTCTTCTCCCTGCTGACCGGGATCCCGCTGGATAATATTATCCAGAAGCCGCTCGACGCCCACCCGGGAGTTTGCGATGTGCGTGACCCGCGCATCGCCAAGTTGAGCTCCATGTTCAAGCCAAAAAAGACGACCTATACCAAGATCGAGTTTCTCCTCCTCCCCGACTTCGATCTGCAAGGACCGCAGAAAGATTTCCTGGTCGCCCAGCTCAAGAACGCCGATGAGCTCTGTTTTGTCGTCCGTTCCGAAAATGCCGATAAAGAGGTCGCCTCTTTCCTCTCCGAACTGCTGATCTACGACCTGATGCTGGCGGAAAAAAGACTGGAGAATATCGAGAAGGAACAGCGCCGCAAAGTCTCCCCGCAGAACGAGAAGGAGAAAGAGCTGATCCAGAAGTGCAAGACTGCTCTCGACCAGGAAAAGCCGCTGATCGGCCTCCCTTTTGACCCGGAACAGCTGAAACTCCTCCGCGCTTACCAGTTCCTGACGCTAAAGGCGGTCGTCATCGCCCTCAATGTGCCGGAAGATAAGCTGAAGGAGCCGCTGGCCGAGCAGATCAGGGCCAAGTTCAAGCTCCCGGCGGTCCAGCTTTGCGCCGAGACCGAAGCGGAGATCAGCCGCCTCGAGCCGGCCGACCAGGCGGAATTCATGAAAGAGCTGGGGATCGACGAACCGGCACTGAACAAGATCAGCCGGCTCGCTTTTGAAGGTTTAGGCCTGATCTCCTATTTCACGGTCGGCGAGGATGAGGTCCGCGCCTGGCCGGTCCGCAAAGGGGCGACCGCCCAGGAGGCCGGCAGTATCATCCATTCCGATATCGCCAAAGGGTTTGTCCGGGCGGAACTGATGAAATACGACGACTTTATCGCCGCCGGCTCCGAGGCTAAACTGAAAGAGCTCGGCAAGTTCTCCCTCAAGGGAAAAGATTACCTGGTCGAGGACGGCGACCTGCTTAGCTTTCGCTTCAACGTTTAAGCGGTTTTTCAGCCCTCACCCGATTCCCTTAAGACTCTCACCCTCTCCCAAAGGGAGAGGGTATTTCGCTTCAACTTCTTTTCTCCTGGCGTAACACCTTCTCCCCCTGGGAGAAGGTGCGGAAGTTTAGCCTATCGGATGAGGGCAGGGAAAAGTTCAACGTTTAAGCGCTCTCCTTGAGCTCCAGCCCCAGGAAATAACTTAAAACGGTCCGCAGGGCGACGATCGCCGCCAGCATGCCGATGTCGTTCCAATCCGGCCGGGTGATCGTTCTAATTATATCCGCCGCGATAAAGAATTCGAGACCTAGGATCAGGTAGGAACCGAGTTTCTGGCGCATCCGGCGCTTGGGCCCCAGGTCATCGTTGAACAAGTCGAGCAGAAAGTCCTTCAAGACCAGCACTATCCCCCACAAGATCACCATTGCCCCCAAAGCGCTTATCCCGTAAACAACATAATTGAGCATTTCGAACATCTCAACACCCCCTAGTATTATTCTACCATGGTATTTATCCCGCGAGTGCGGTAAAATCATCCATATGAAATATATTATTACGTTCCTGGCTGTCGCCCTGCTCGGTTGTGCCGCCTTCGCCATGGGGAACCCTCCCCCGCTCCCCGGGGTCGCCGAGGTCCAGACCAAAGCGCAGGCTGAACTGACCAGCCTGGCCGACGAACTGGCTCTGGTTACCGCAAAGCGCGAACTCGATGTCAATTCGGACGAGACCATTCAACGCTTGAAAGCGATCTACGCAGGGCATCGCTCGATCGTCGACATCGTCACGGTCAATCAGGCCGGTTATATCGAGTCGGTCATCCCGTCGACCTACGAGCGGGCGGTCGGCCAATACATCGGCGACCAGGAGCACGTCATCCGGGCGATGAAGAGCGAACAGCCGGTCCTGGGCGGGATGTTCAAGACGGTCGAAGGCTTTTACGCCACCTCCCTGATCTATCCTGTGTTTTCCCTGGATAAACGGGTCATCGGCTTTATCAGCTGCGTTTTCAAGCCCGACGCTCTCCTGGGCAATATCATTAAAGATTATACGACCGGCGGCGCGACTATTGAAGTGCTCGCCCTCCAAACCGACGGACGCGTCATCTACAGCCGCGATCTCCTCCAGATTGGCAAGATGACCTTTACCGATCCCGCCTATCAAACCTACACCGAACTGCTCTCTTTGGCGGCGCGGATAGTAAAAGAACCGAGCGGCACCGGCAGTTACTCTTTCCCGTCCGGCTCCGTCGGAGCACCGGTAAGGAAGGCCGCCCAGTGGACGACCATCACCCTCTACGGTACCGAGTGGCGGCTCCTCATTTCGCGGACACAGTAATTAATGCGTTCATTTTCCATAGGTATTTTCGTTTGCCTGCTGATCTTGCCTGCGGCCGCGTTGACCTGGCCGCAAGCCAAAGAGTTGGCGGCGAAAAACAATGACCAGCTCGCCGCGGCGCAAAAACAATTAGAGACAGCCAGCTGGCAATACCGGCGGGCCTACTCCCCTTTCCTGCCGCAACTTTCGGCCTCGGCCGCTCTAAGCGAGAGCAGTTCCGGCACGCTCGGCGCCACCAGCCGCTCCTACTCTTACGGCTTCAGCGCCAGCCAATCCCTTTTCCAGGGCTTTAGCAACTATTATTCTCTCCAGGCGGCCTTCGCCAACTACCGCTACAATGAGGCCGCGTTGAAAAACACGACCGCCAGCGTTTATTATGACCTGCGCGGCGCTTTTATCGACTTGCTGATCGCCCGGCAGACCGTCGTCCTGCAGGAACAGATCCTGAAATTGCGCCAGGACAACGAAGCGTTGATCCGCCTCCTCTACGACAGCGGCAAGGAAGACCGGGGGAACCATTTGCAGGCCAAGGCCGACGTCTCCGACGCCGCTTATAATCTGCGCACCGCGCAGCGCGACCTCGCGCTGGTCAAGCTCAAGTTGAGCCAAATGCTCGGGGCCACGGTTGACGACCCGATCGGAACGACCGAAGCGACCCTGGCGGCCAAGACCGATCTGGACGCTTTAACGCAAACTTCTCCCGCTTATCTGATGGCCAAATATCAGCTGGAAGGAGCCCAAGCCGACCAGCGGGGAACGATCAGTGAATTCCTCCCTTCGCTCTCCCTAAGCGGAAGCATACGCAACAGTGGGAATGACTGGCCCCCCACGACCAGCTCCAACTCCTGGAGCTTGAACCTCTCCTATAGCCTCTTCCCCGGCGGGAGCAATATCGCCGACGCCTTGATCGCCGGCTCGCAGTTGGCCAAGGCGGCCAAAGATTTTTCCAGCAGCCTCAAAGATTTGCGCTACAACCTGGAAGCGGCCTATCTCGAACTGACCAACGCCGTGGAAGCGGTCGGGGTCAGGAAAGAGCTCCTCCAGGCGGCGGCAGAACGGTCAAAGATCACCCGGGTAAAATATATTAACGGCCTGACCAATTATGACGAATGGGACCGGGTCGAAAATACGTATATCAGCGCCCAGCGCTCTCTGCTCAACCAGCAAAGAGCGGCGCTCCTGGCGGAAGCGAATTACTATAAATCTTATGGAGGAATCATAGAATGAAACATCAAACATCCAACATCAAACTTCAAACGTTAGGAATTTTGCTATTAGGGCTTTTTATACTAACATCATGCGCGGGGAAGAAAAAACAGGAAGAATATAAAACGGGCAAGATCACCCGCGGCAGTATCCTGGCCGGGATCCCGACCAGCGGGACCGTTATGCCGCGCAACCGCCTCGAGATCAAGCCGCCGATCTCCGGCCGGATCGAACAGGTCCTGGTCAACGAAGGTGACAATGTTTCCCAGGGCCAGATCCTCCTCTGGCTAAGTTCGAACGATCGGGCTACCCTGCTCGATGCCGCCCGCGCCCAGGGGGAAGCGGAATATCAAAAATGGCTGGAAGTCTACAAACCAGCGCCGATCGTCGCGCCGCTCAACGGTTTTATCATTCAGCGCGGGGTCGAACCGGGCCAGTCGGTCGGGGTCAGTGACGCCGTCCTGGTCATGGCCGACAAACTGATCGTTAAGGCGCAAGTCGACGAGACCGACATCGGCAGCATCCGCCTCGGCCAGCCGGTCAAGATCGTCCTGGACGCTTATCCGCAATCGCCGCTCCCCGGACACGTCAGCCATATCGCCTACGAATCGACCGTTATCAACAATGTCGTCATTTACGAAGTTGATGTCCTTCCCAACAGCGTCCCCGCCTACTTCCGCTCCGGGATGAGCGCCACGGTCAATTTTGAGCAGGAGAGCCGGAGCGATGTTCTCCTCCTGCCGCTCAATGCCCTGCGCAAGCGCGGCAGTAACAGTTATGTTTTCATGAAAGGGAGCGACAGCCAGATCAAAGCCCTGCAAGTGCAGACCGGGATAGAGAATACCGAGCACATTGAGCTGATCTCCGGCTTAAAAGAAGGAGCTGAAGTGATCATTCCGACCAACGAGCTGGCCCAGCAACTCCTTAGCCGGAACCAGCGCGGCCCGAATTTTAATCCTTTCGGCCGCCAGCCGGCCGCGAGGTAAAAACAGTTGGCCCTGCTTGAGCTAAAGAATGTCTGCAAGAATTACCTGATCGGCGGGGAGATCGTCGTCCCCGCCCTGAAGAACGCCACGCTCAATATCGACGCGGGCGAGTTTGTGGCGATCATGGGAGCGTCCGGCTCCGGGAAATCGACCCTGCTGGCCATTCTAGGTTTGCTCGATAAGGCCGACAGCGGCGAGATCCGGCTCCTCGGGCGGGAGATCGGCCGGTTAAGCGACAATGACTACGCTCATCTGCGCAATAAGTTCTTCGGTTTTATTTTCCAGTCTTTCAATCTCCTCCCCCGCCTCAACATTGTGGCCAACGCCCAGTTGCCGCTCATCTACAGCGGACAGACCGGGAAGGAAGACCAAGCCCGCGTCAACGAACTGCTGCAGAAGGTCGGCCTGGGTGATCGTCTCCGTCACCAGCCGAACCAGCTCTCCGGCGGCCAGCAGCAGCGGGTCGCCGTCGTCCGGGCGCTGGTCAACCAGCCGCTCGTCATTTTGGCCGACGAACCGACCGGCAACCTTGATTCTAAGTCGTCGGCCGAGATCATCACTCTATTAAAAGATTTGAACGCCGAAGGGAAGACGATCATCATGGTCACCCATGAGCCAAATTTCGCGGAAGCGGCCACGCGGATCATTCGCCTGAAAGACGGCGAGGTGGTCGAGGACTTGAAAAAGTCGGCTCCGAACCCGGCGGCGGCCGGCGGAGCGGTGTTCTCCCTGCATAACGCCCAGAGCAATCTCCTTTCCTGGCGCCGGCTGAAGAATTATATTTTCGAAGCGCTCGTCTCCCTGGCCAACAACAAGCTCCGCTCCCTCCTCTCGATCCTCGGCGTCCTGATCGGCGTGGCGGCGGTCATTGCTATGCTAGCCATGGGGAGCGGCGCTCAAAAGCAGGTGGAACAAAACCTGGCCGCCCTCGGCACCAACCTATTATCGGTCCGCGGTTCGTCCCCCCAGCGCGGCATCTCCCAGGGAGGCGACTCCGGTGTCCGCTTTACCCTGGCCGACCTGGAGGCGATCAAGAAAGTCGAAGGGGTTGAGCGGGCCGTTCCTTACGTCAACGGCCGGGCCCAGATCGTTTTTGGCGGCCGCAACTGGAACACCCAGGTCGTCGGCACGAGCCCTGATTTTCAGTCGGTCCGCGATTCCGTCCCCGCCCAGGGACGCTTTTTCACCGAAGCGGAGATCAGGACCAAAGCCAAGGTCGCCGTCCTCGGCCAGCAGGTCGTCGACCAGCTCTTCGGCGAGAGCAACCCGCTCGGCAAGTGGGTCCGGATCAACCGGATAAATTTCCTGGTCATCGGCCAGCTTCCGGTCAAAGGGTCGTCCGGGTTCCAGAACCAGGATGACCGGGTGATCATCCCGGTCGCGACCGCCATGTCCCGCCTGGTCGGGACCGAATACGTCAATTCTTTTGATATCAAGGTCAACTCGACCGAGCAACTGGAGAGCGTTCAGAAAGAGATCCCGCCGTTGCTGATCGCCCTGCATCGCCTGCAGCCGACCCAAGTTGACCAGATCGATGTCCGCAACATGGCCGATATCCAGAAAGCGGCCGGCGAAATGGCCTCAACCTTTGCCCTCCTCCTCGGCGGGGTCGCCGCGGTCAGCCTCCTGGTCGGCGGGATCGGGATCATGAACATCATGCTGGTCATGGTCATGGAGCGGACGCACGAGATCGGCTTAAGAAAAGCTTTAGGCGCGGAAAACGGGGATATCCTGATGCAATTCATGGTCGAAGCGGTCTTGATCTGCGTGCTAGGCGGGGCGGTCGGCTCTCTGCTGGGCATACTTATTTCCTGGGCGATCTCGACCTTCGCCGGCTGGAACGTCTTGATCTCGCTCTGGTCGATCGTCCTCGCCTTCACTTTCTCCGCCCTGACCGGCCTCGTCTTTGGCCTCTGGCCGGCCTGGCGGGCGGCCCAACTCCAGCCGATCGAAGCGCTCCGCTACGAGTAAGCGCAATCTGAAAATCCTGCCTGCCTAATCAGCCCTCCGGCGCCGAAGGGCTTTTCGGCCGGGTCAAAACCGGGTTATTATTTGCCCTGTTTCTCCCCGCAGCAGTTCTTCAGGCACATCTCCAGGCATTTATTCATCTCCCGGCCGTTGACCTTGATCTCAAAGCCGTCCTTGACCTTCTTGACCTTGATGTCGCAGCATTCCTTTTCTTTAGCCATTTTGTTCACCTCCTTTATTCCGAGCCTGTCGAGGGATCCCACCCCTCATATAAACAGATGTTTATATGTCAGGCAAAAAAAATTATTCCTTTTCGACCTTGATCTTGAATTGGCCGAAGAAATTGCCGCAACAGCTGACCATCCCTTCCTTGTCGACCGAATAGATCACATTCTTCCCCTTCCGGCAGGAACGGACACAGCCGCATTGCTTCAGGACGCTCAAATGGTGCGAGACGTTAGGCTGGGTCAGCTTCATCTTGGCCGCGATCTCCCCCACCGAAAGCTCACCGCCCTCCAACAGCTCGAAGATCCTCTGCCGGGTGGCATCGGATATCGCCTTAAAGAATAGCAGACAACGTTTCATCATATAAATGCTTGTTTATATGTTAGCAAAACCTGCGTTTTTTGTCAAGCCGACAAGATTGGTCTGGTTTAATTAATATTGAATTGACATGGCTAGGGTCAAAGGTCATACTGAAAAAACTGAGATCAAAGGGAGAAATAAAATGATCAAAAAAATAGCCGCTTCGTTCTTTCTGCTGACCTTGATAGTTACCCTGGCGTGCGCCGAGGCGCACCCGGAATTGCGCGTCGCCGCGCGCGAAGGCCGGCTGGATGAGGTGAAAAGCATTATTAGCTCGGGGGTGGACGTAAATACCCTTTTTGACAATGACTGGACCCCCTTGATGGAAGCGGCAGTGGGCGGCAATGACCAGGTCGTTTCATACCTGCTTAAGCAAGGGGCCAACCCTGATCTGCAAAATAAGGCTGGCTGGACGGCGTTAATGTACGCGGCTGATAAAGAGCGGCTCAAGGTCGTTCCGTTATTGCTCAAAGCCAAGGCCAAGGTCAACCTCAAGGACGTTTCCGGCAACAACGCCCTGCTCTACGCGGTCGCCAAAAAAAACACGGCTATTGCCGCTCAACTGATCAAAGCCAAGATCGACCTCAACGCCCAAGGCGAATATTTTGAGAACAAGAATTGGACCGCTTTATTGGAAGCCTGCGACCAAGGTGACGAGAAGACCGCCCTGCTTTTGATCAAAAGCGGCGCCGACCCCAACCTGGCGTCGTTAGACGGGACTACCCCGATGCTTTGGGCGGCTAACCGCGGAATATTTTCGGTCGTCAAACTTTTAGTGGCAAAAAGGGTCGACGTAAATTACCAAACCAGCCAACAACACACCGCTTTAATGCAGGCCGCGTTTAAAGACCAGGCAGCGGTGGTTGAATATCTCCTCCTGCAGGGGGCGGATAAGACCGTTAAAAACGTCATAGGCGAGACCGCCCTTGCTATCGCTAAAAGAAAAAACTTCACCAAGGTCATTGAACTGCTGGAAAAATAGTCTTTGGAATTTCCGCCTGTGCTAGATTAGAACCACTTTTTCCGCTTAAAATAAAGAAGCATGCCGGCCGCCACGCAGGCCATCGCGCTTAAGGCCGCCGGGTAACCCCAGACACTGTCCAGCTCCGGCATATGCTTGAAGTTCATCCCGTACAGGCTGGTGATGAAGGTCAAGGGGATAAAGATCGTGGCAATGATCGTCAGGACTTTCATCACTTCGTTCAGGCGATTGCTGATACTGGAGAGATAAATATCCAGCAGGCTCGAGAGCATGTCGCGATAAGTCTCGACCGTATCCATCAACTGGATAGTGTGGTCGTAGATGTCGCGCAAATAGAGGCCGATCGACGGCTGGATCAGCGGGGCGCCGATCCGCTGCAACCCGCTGACCACTTCACGCAACGGCCAGATCGCCTTGCGCAAAAAGATCATCTCCTGTTTGAGGTGATGAATATGTTTGAGCGTTTTCGGCGCGGGGTTGCTCACCACCTCTTCTTCCAGCGTTTCCAGTTCCCCCCCGCTTTTTTCCATCACCCCAAAATAACTGTCGATGACGGCATCCAGCAGGGAGTAAGCAAGGTAATCGGCCCCTAACTTCCTGATCCGCCCTTTATTCCCCCGCAACCGCTCGCGCAGCGCGTCGAACATGTCGCCCGGCTTCTCCTGGAAGGTCAGGATATAGTTCTTTCCCAGGACCAGGCTGATCTGCTCAATGACCGGGGCCGGCTCCTGCGGCTGGAGATAGATCATCCGCAGAGTGATGAATAAGTAATGGTCATACTCTTCCAGTTTAGGGCGCTGGTCGGTGTTGACGATATCTTCCAGGACCAGGGGATGGAGCGAGAAGAGCTTACCAATTTGTTCGACCAGATCGGTCCGGTGGAGGCCATCAAGGTTTATCCACAGCACCCCCGGTTTATCTTTGTAAGCGGCGCACTCCTCGACCGACTTCAGTTTGATCTCGTGGATATCTGTTTCGGTAAAATGGAAAAGATCAAAAGTGGCCGCCTCGGTCTTCTGCTCCCCGATGTGGACCAATGTCCCCGGGGCTAAGCCGCGTTTTTTGGAGCGTCGTTTGAGCTGTTCACCCATAAAGGTGCTATAATAATAACATGAATACACAAATGCAACCAAATAGCCCGACTTTCTACGGCCTCAGTATCGCCCCCAAAATAATCGAGATCCTAGACCGGATGAAGTTCAAAACCCCCACCCCGATCCAATTCAAGGCGATCCCGGTCGGGATCGAAGGGCAAGATATCATCGGCATCGCCCAGACCGGCACCGGTAAAACGCTCGCCTTCGGCATCCCGATGGTCCAGCGCCTCGCCCAGGGGCCGACCCGTGGTTTGATCCTCGTCCCGACCCGCGAACTCGCCCTCCAGGCGGAAGAGATGATCAGCAAGATCGGCCTGCCGCTCAACATCCGTTCAGTCGTCCTGATCGGCGGCGCCTCGATGTATAACCAGGTCCAGAACCTCCGCCGCCAGCCCCGTATCATTATCGCCACCCCCGGCCGCCTGCTCGACCATCTCGGCCAGGGGACCGTCCACTTGAACGACATCAGTATCCTGGTCCTTGACGAAGCCGACCGGATGCTCGACATGGGCTTTGCCCCGCAGATCGAGAAGATCCTGCAACGGGTGCCGAAAGATAGGCAGACCATGCTCTTCTCGGCGACCATGCCGGAAAAGATCGTCCAGATCGCCGCCCGGCACATGAAACTGCCGATCAGCGTTGAGATCGCCCCCTCCGGGACGATCGCCAAGAACCTCACCCAGGAACTCTTTATCGTGAAAAAAGAAGAGAAGAGCGCGCTGCTGATCAAGATATTGGAGCAATACCGCGGGACCGTCCTCCTCTTCAGCCGGACCAAGCGCGGGGCCGCCCGCATCACCAAGGGGCTCCGGTCGCTGAACTATTCGGCCGCCGAGATCCACGCCGACCGCTCCCTCTCCCAACGCCGGGAAGCGCTGGAAGGTTTTAAGTCCGGTAAATACCGGATCCTGGTGGCGACCGATATCGCCGCCCGGGGGATCGACGTAAAAGGGATCGAGCTGGTGCTCAACTACGACCTGCCGGACGACGCGGAAAATTATGTCCATCGGATCGGGCGGACCGGCCGGGCCGGCCATGAGGGGAGAGCGATCTCCTTCGCCACGCCCGAACAGCGCGGCGAGGTCAGGAGCATTGAAGGCGTCATGCGCAAAAGCCTGCCGGTCGTTAAACACCCGGAGATGCAGACCGCGGAATTCGCCGCTCCGGTCACGCGCAGTTTCGGCAAGCCGCGGCGTTATGGGAGCTATCGGCGCTAGCGCTAGGCCGACTTTTCGTTATCTTTGACGAACTGCTTGATCTCTTCGATCGACTCGAGGATCATCTTCGCCTTGGTCAGCCCGAAGGAAAACGGGAATTTCTCGTCCTCGCTCCGTTTAATGACCAACATCGGCTTACCCTTGAACTCTGATCTTTCAAATAACATTGTTTTACCCCTTTCCTTTTAGTTCAGACATTATACCCTTCGACCGCGTTCAGCGCAACCAATAATGCCTTGACAGCCGCCAGGTCCGGTGGGAAAATACACGCATGTCGGACTTTAGTGATGGCATAGCCAACGTTTCCGCGCTGACCACGCAGATCAACCAGCTCAAAGAGAGCGGCCAAACTACCGGCCGCGCCTCTGGCGCGGCCGCGGGGACCACTCAAGCCGATATCAACGCCTCTCTTCTTGATATTGAGAAAGGTTTCAGCGCGCTCCTCGACAATCTGATGTACTCGGCGGACGACAAGAAAAAGAGCGAGGATAAATACGATCCTTTCTCGGCTCTTGAGTCGTATAACCAGGCCACCGGAGCGGCTACTACCAGCTCGAACTCAACTACCGGGACAAGCCAGGTCCCAAACGCCAACATTGCCCCGTCCAGCGCCACCAACCCGGCGCTTAACTATATCAACGTCCCCGACCTCGACCTGACGATCTAGCGGTTTATGTACGCATGGATATAACCTCCGCCGAATTTGTTAAGGGGCTGGTGGGCCCGGACGCGGCCTTAGCGGACGGTACTCCGCAGGTCGTCCTGATCGGCCGCTCCAATGTTGGCAAATCGAGCGTCATCAACTCCCTGACCAACCAGAGATCACTGGCCCGGACCAGCTCAACGCCGGGCCGGACCCAGGAAATAAATCTATTCTTGATAAATAGGTCCTTGTACCTGCTCGATCTGCCGGGTTACGGCTTTGCCCAGGCGCCGTGGTCGGTGCGGGCGCAGCTGCGCGAGCTGATCGACTGGTATTTATTCGGCTCCGCTTACGAACAAAAAAAGGTCGTCCTGATCATTGACGCGAAGGTCGGGGTGACGGAGAGCGACCTTTTGATGCTCCGCGCCCTGACCGAACACAAAAAGAATGTCATCATTGTCGCCAACAAAGTGGATAAGATCAAGCGGTCAGCGCTAGCCGGACAACTGCAAAAGATCCGTGACCTGGTCAGCCCCCACCCGGTCATTCCCTACTCCTCGGAAGAGAAAGTCGGCATCAGCGATTTGATCAACGAGATACTTGGTTAACTGCGCTCTGCGGTAATTCTATTCGTCCGCCCGGGAAAAAGCAAGCGGGTTTGACTTGGCCCGGCGCCGGTGGGACAATTATCAGGAAGATATGACTTTTATCAGTCCGAATAAATTGGCTGACCTTGAAAACAGGCTAAAGGCTTACGGCATCAAAAAGGAAGATGTCGTGGAAAAGTTCCTCCGCTCGTCGGGCGCCGGCGGGCAAAACGTCAACAAGGTCGCAACCACGGTCTATCTGAAACATCTCCCGACCGGCCTAGAAGTTAAAATGCAGCAAGAGCGCTCCCAGGCCCTGAACCGGTTCCTGGCCTGGCGGCTGCTGTTAGATAAAATCGCCGGCCGGGTCCTGGGAGAAAAAAGCCGGAAACGGCAAGCGGCCGAGAAAATAAGAAGGCAGAAACGTAAAAGGTCCCGGCGGGCCAAGAACAAGATGCTCGAAGCCAAGAAGATCGTCTCCGCTAAAAAATCAGCCCGCCGCCTCACCGCCCAAGAGATCAACCACGAATAAACTGTTTTTACTTGTCATCTTCGAGCAGTTGGTCCAGGGTCTGGTAGGCTTCGCTCCGGGTAAGTTTTTTTAGCTCCGCCCGCTCCAGGATCAACTCCCGGATGAACTCACGCAGGACGACCGGATCTTTGATCATGAACTTGTTGAAGTCCTGCAGCAGCGCTTGCCGTAGTTCGGACAATTCCCCCCAGTGATCTTTGAAAGTGGAGTAAATATTGGCATTCTTCCTGATGGCAACAACGTATTGGTAGAGATCGTAGAGAACGCCGTAAACCTTGGCCTCGTCGATCTGCAGTTTGCCCCCCTGCCATTTGGCTAACCCTTCTTTAGTCAGCAGGTCGGTCTCTTCCGCCGTCAACGCGGCTTGCCCTTTATCGACTTTGTAGCAAGCAAAGATTTCAGGCGGCAGAGCCGCCTTTTCGTCGTCGTTCAGCGGCAATTCCAAGTAGAGCTTATAACAGCCGCTCTCCAGCGGTTCGATCAGGTCGGTCCGGTTAGGGTTTTGGATGAACTGGTAACAAGTAGTATAAAGGTCAAAACTCCCGCTCGCCTTGACGCAGTCGTCAAAACTCTCCCGGGTCGCGGTCATGACCTTGATCAGGTTACCGATCAGCCGGCGCTGTTCCATCATTAGATCTCCGGTCGTATGGACAAGTTCAGGCGACGGGGTCCGCTGATCGGCGGAAAGGAGGAGCTGATATTTACCAAAAGTGTTACTCCCCCATTTAGCCCGGAGGAGCCGGCCACTGCCGTCCCGGGCCAGGTCATAATATTCGTAGGCCCGCTTTTCCAGGGACGCGTTAAGATCGTCTTGGATCACGTCGGGCGCGTTCCGCCAGCGGCCGTTCTCATCCTGGAAAACCCACTTATCTCCCGCTCTTTTTAGCTGCGCCCCTTGCGGCACTATGGTCGTGTCATAATAAAGATTGGAAACATAGTTGGTCAATTTCTTTAAAACATAAAAGGTCCCGGGCGGGCTGGGATAAGCGATCTCTTTTTCGAAGAGCGGCCGCCCCTGCTTATCCCGGCCTTGCAAAATATTGACCTTGGCCCGGAAGCCCGATTCGATCTTCATCCGGGCGAACGGCACCTCTTTCAGGTATATGACCCAGAGACGGGAACCGGGGAAGATGACCACTTTGGTCGCCGCGGGATCGGCGAACTGTTCAGCCAGGCGGGAAAAGTCGTCGGTAAAATTGACCAGGCTCGCCAAGAGCGGCAGTTTAGAAAGCGCCGGGTCGGCCTGGTCGGCGAAGGGCCGGACCGTGATCCGGGTCCCGACCGGCAAGGTCTTGTTCAGGATATAGACGTTGAGCGGCGAAACGTGGAAACAACCATGGCTCTTGTACAGGTCCCCCAACATCTCGTTGAGGAGGAGCCCGAAGTTATAATTGTTCAGCGCCTTGACCGAGGCGAGCGCGACCCCGGTCTTTTCTCCCGCGGCCGCCGAGCGGATAAGCGCGCGCAGCGCGTTTTTTTCCCGCAGGGTATAAAGCGAAGGCTCGTCTTCCGTCCGGTAAAAGTCCGCGACTGACAACCGCTCTTTTGGCGGCGCCGGCGGGCTGACCTGCCGGAACTCGAGACGGTCACTCAGGAACTTTTCCACGGCCAACATCCGGTTAGCCGGCGAATAAAGCCCGTACTTATTATAATCGCGCCGTAATTTTGCCCGGAGATCGCTAAAGAAGTCCCAATCGTCCTTGACCATGGCGTACCAGCCGGCATTTTTGTCAAAGACCAGGTCGTAATCGCGGATAAAAGCGTAGAGACCGATGGTCCTTTGCCGATCAGCCGGCCTGGCCGGCAACTTACCCGCCCGGTAATCATTAAAGGCCTGCCAGGCTTGTTTGTCAATATTGGCCTGATCGGCCTCGCTCAACCGGAAACCATTGAATAAGCGGACATAACTGCAGGAGACCGGATCAAGCTGATCAAAGGCCCTCTCTCCTCTCGAAAGAAGAAAATTATAGACATCCCGGTAGACCCCAAAATTCTCATTACGATCAATGCAGTCCTTTAAGGAATCGGCGCCGGGCATGGTCAGGAGGTCAGCCAGGTCCTTGACCAGGATGGTCTGTTCAAAAAGAAGCTGGCCTTCGGCATAACCAAGTTCCGGATATCTATTCCGGCCGTCAGTCGTCCACATGAGGGCATACTTGCCGAAATCATTCGAGCCCCAACGGGCAGCCGTGATCCGCCCGCTCTTATCCACATTGATATCAAAATAATTATTATCCTGCCGGCCGTAAGGTTGTTCCAGGTCACTGCCAATAAAGGCCGGCGCCTGATACCACTTATTATTATCGTCCTGGAAAACCCAGTGGCCCTTCTGTTTAAGCAGCCACCCGCCCCAGGGGACAATGGTGATGTCGCGGTAAGTATAGCTGAGATAGTGGGCGGTCGAACCGAGGATCGAATAATTACCCGCGTCGGTCGGGGTGGACAGCGACGAGTCCCAGCTGATCCCGTTTTTGTTGTTCGCGGCAAAGACCAGGCGGTAATTCTCGGCCGGACCCGGCATCGTCTTGACCTTGACCAGCGGTTTATCGTCCACCAGGATAAAGAGTTGCCCGAGCCCCGGATAGACGACCAGCCTGGTGTCTCCCGCCTGGAAGGTTCCGGCATATTTCCTGACATCGTCTGCCGTATTGACTTGAGCCCGGAAGAACGGCACCGAACGATAGTTGTCCGGCAGCTGCCGGTCGCGGTACTCTTTGATCGCCAGCTTAGACCCTTTGGGGACAGTTTTGGTCAAAAGATAGATATCGGACGGGGTAAAGTGGAGACAGCCATGGCTATCGTAGAGGAACCCAAGATGGTTGCCAATATAGTCAGCCCAGTTCTTGGAGTTAATGATCGAGAGGCTTTCGTATGTCTCCGCCCCGAGCGGTTGCAACAGCCCGCCGACCAGCAGCGCGAGCAGGAACCAAGTTCGTCCGGTCTTTATGATCACGGTGGTCATTGTATTATTAGCCAAGCTGATAAGCAAGTAGTATAATGGACGGTAAATGAAGGCCCATTGGTGGATAAAATATCTTTTCGCCTTGGTCGGTTGCGTCGAGCTGGCCGTCGGCTTGGCCTTTATCTTCTGGCCAGACCTGGTTTTCCGGCTCTCCGGGATCGCCCCGGTTAGCCCCGAGTACATCCAGCTCCCGGCTTACCTGATCATGGTCTTTGGCCTGATCATGTTCCGGGTCGCCCGCGACCCGGCCAGGAATCGCGACTTGATCATATACCCGTCTCTTTTCAAGGCCGCCTTCATCGGGGTCGTCCTCTACAATTATTACTATGGCCGAATGTCCCCGCTCTGGATCGCCTTTGCCGGTTTCGACCTGGTCTATCTGGCCGGTTTTATCATCGCCTGGTTCAGCTTAGGCAAGGAGTCGTCATGAAAAAAGTATTATTATTGGTCCTAGCCTGCCTCATCCTGGCCGGCGCCGGCCTGGCCGAGGTGATCCGCTCGTTTGACGTCCAGGCGGAGATCAGGCGCGACGGACGCCTCGTGGTCAGCGAGAAGATCCGTTATGATTTTGGCGAACTGGAACGGCATGGTATTTTCCGTTTCATCCCACTCTCGCGCCGGGTCGGCAAACGTTACCAGAACCTGGCCATCAAGCCGCTCTCGGTTTTGCGCGACGGCCAGCCGGAGCGCTTCGTCTCCGAGACGAGTGACGCCCGGATAAATCTGAAGATCGGCCGGGCGGAAACGACTATGAGCGGCAGCCACAACTTTACCATCACTTACCTGGTCGATAACGCTCTGACCGACTACGCCGATCACGATGAGCTCTACTGGAATGTCACCGGCAATGAATGGGAACTGCCGATCTATGCGGCGTCGTTCGCGGCCATCCCTCCTGCCGGTGTCCCTATAACCAAAAGAACCGCTTACACCGGCCTCGCCGGCAGCCGGGAGCAAAATTACCGCGCCAGCCGCCAAGGTTCTTTCCAGACCACGCAGGAACTCAACCCTAATGAAGGCCTGACGGTCGTTCTCGCCTTCCCGCCCAATACTTTTTCCAAGACGGTTTTTTCCGAGAGCGACGCCTCAGGCCACCGGCCGTTCCTGGAGACGTTATTCGGCCAATTCATCGTCCTGTTAATACTGCTTAGCAATCTCCTCGCCCCGCTCCTCGCCTATCGCTGGTATCTAGATAACCATAAGAGCCGCCTCGGCAAACCGTTCCCCATCTTCGATCTCCCCAAGGATACCGCGGGGAACCGCTTAAGCCCGGCGGAAGCCGGCACGATCGACCTGACCGCGCTCGACCAGAACGATATTATCGCTACGATCTTCGACCTGGCAATCCGTGGCTTTCTCAAGATCGAGCAGGTGCTGGAAAAGACCCCCGGTTTCTTCGGGATCGGGGGACAGAAAGAGAAGGAATTCTATCTGCAGCGCATCCAACCAGCCAAAGACGAACTCTTGGCCGGCCACGAGTCTATCCTGATGGAGCGCTTGTTCCAGACGGGGGAGCGGCTCAAACTTAAAGACCTGGGTACCGATTTTTATACCACCTTCAACACCATGGAGGAAAAGATCTTCCAGGGCTTGGTCGCCAAAAAGCTCTTCAAGCAGAATCCGCGGAACCAGAAAGCGATCTTACTCTTTTCCGGCCTCTTTTTGATGTCGACCGGACTGTTCTTCTTGGTCGGCCTCCCATTGCTTATCCTCTCCTGGCGGACCACCGGCCGGACCCCGTCCGGCGACGAGGCCGACTTCCGGATCGATTGCTTGAAAGTTTTCTTGAGTAGAATGTCGCGCAATTACGCCTGGCAGGCGGACCAACTCGCCTTGGTTGAAAAGATGATCCCCTATGCCATCGCGCTCGGTTATATTGAAAAGTTCATGGCAGCGGTCAAGGCGGGAATGCCGGCTTATCAGCCGGGCTGGTATTCAGGGGATATCATCTTCTACGCTTCAGTCAACTCCATGATGAGCAACATGCAAAGTAGTGTCCACACCAGCGCGCCAAGCTCCTCCAGCGGCTTCGGCGGAGGGGGCGGCTCCGGCGGCGGTGGCGGCGGGGGCGGCGGCGGGAGCTGGTAGTTAGAACTTAACCTGGACTTTTTCCCGGTCTCCGGCAGCGGCCGCGAAGAACTCCTCCGGGGCAAAGCCAAACGAGCCGGCGATCAGGTTGTTGGGAAAAAGAGCAAGCTTAGTATTATATTCCTTCACTTCCGCGTTGTAATACTGCCGCGAGTAGGCAACTTTATCCTCGGTATCGGTCAAGTCTTTTTGTAATTGCTGGAAATTATCGGACGCCTTTAAGACCGGATAATTCTCGGCTACGGCAAAAAGGGTCTTCAGCGTTCCGGTCAGCATATTATCAGCCGCGGCTTTCTCTCCCGGGGTCTTGGCCCCCATCAGGGCCGAGCGGGCGTTGGTCACGTTCTCAAAAACCGTCTTTTCGTGCGTGGCGTAACCCTTGACCGCTTCGACGATGTTCGGGATGAGATCAGCCCGGCGTTTTAACTGCACATCTATCCCGCTAAAAGCTTCCCTGACCCGCAAGCGGAGCATGACCAGAGCGTTGTAGAGCGACCAGAGAAAAACGGCGGCGACCAGAACGACAGCCAGGATGATCAGCAGTAATGACATGATGTTTACCTCCAGGCAGGTATTATATGATAGAATATCCTCCAGAACAAGGAGGCGATCAAATGGCAGACAACGAAAAGATCATCGAGGAGTTCAAGGTGACCGGGGAACAGTTGATCAAGAAAGTAAAAGGGTTGATCAAGGAAGGGAACGTCCGCAAGATCTCGATCCAAGACAAGAAGGGGAAAGAGCTGATCAGTTTTCCGCTAACGCTCGGGGTGATCGGCGCGGTCCTCGCTCCTGTCCTGGCCGCGGTCGGCGCGGTAGCGGCGCTGGTCACGGAATGTAACATTTCGGTGGAACGGGTCAAAAAGACCAAGAAAAAGAAGTAGTTCAGGCCTGGAAGTAATCCTGCAGCGCTTTGACATCAAAGCCCTTCTTCTTGAAGGCTTCGATCCCGTTAACGGTCGCCTGGGCGCCGGAAATGGTGGTGACCAGAGGGATATTATGGGCCACCGCCGCGGAACGGATCTTTGATTCGTCCGCTTTGGTCGATTTATCGCCCGGCGTGTTGATCACCAGGGCGATCGCCCCTTTATTGATCGGCTCGAGAATATTCTTGCCGTCCTCGCTTAGCTTGCCGACCAGCTGGCAATCAACCCCGTTCTTCTTCAGTACTTTTCCCGTTCCCGCCGTCGCCACGATCGAAAAACCGAGATCGGCCAGTTTCTTGACCACGTAAACGATCGACCGCTTGTCCCGGTTGTTGACCGAAACAAAGACTTTTCCTTTTAAAGGGAGGTTCTGCCCGGCGGCGATCTGCGACTTCATGAACGCGACGCCAAAATCAGCATCGATCCCCATCACTTCGCCGGTCGAGCGCATCTCGGGGCCGAGAACGGCGTCCGACCCCGGGAACCGGTTAAAAGGAAAGACAGCTTCTTTCACCGCAATGTGCTCAATTTCAACTTCTTTGACCCCCTGCTCTTTTAAGCTCTGGCCGATCATGCACTTGGTCGCGATCTTCGCCCAGGGGACGCCGGTCGCTTTGGAAACAAAAGGAACGGTGCGTGAGGCGCGCGGATTGACTTCGAGGACAAAGACTTTATCATTCTTGACCGCGAACTGGATGTTCATCAAACCGATCACTTTCAATTCCCTGGCCAGCGCGTAGGTGCTGGTCTTGATCTCGGCGATGATCTTGTCGGAGAGGGAGAACGGTGGCAGGGAACAGGCGGAATCACCGGAATGGATCCCCGCCTCTTCAATATGCTCCATGATGCCGCAAACTACCGTCTGCTGGCCGTCGGAAACAGCGTCAACATCAACTTCGATCGCGTCTTCCAGAAACTTGTCGACCAGGACCGGATGTTCGGGCGAGACCATCACTGCTGTGTTCATGAAGTCGACCAAGTCCCCTTCGTCATAGACCAAACGCATCGCCCGCCCGCCCAGGACGTAGGACGGCCGGACCAGGCAGGGGAAACCGATCTTTTTGGCGATCTTCAGCGCTTCTTCCGGCGAGAAGGCGGTCCCGTTGGGGGCCTGGTCAAGCTTGAGCTTGGTTAAAAGTTCAGAGAAAAGTTTGCGGTCTTCCGCCCGGTCGATCTCTTCCGGCGATGTCCCAATGATCTTCGCGCCGGCCTCGGCCAACGGCAAAGCGAGGTTAAGCGGCGTCTGCCCGCCAAATTGGACGATGATCCCGTCCGGCTTTTCTTTATCAATGATATTCAAGACATCTTCCCGGGTCAGCGGCTCAAAATAAAGCCGGTCGGAAGTGTCGTAATCGGTCGAGACAGTTTCAGGATTGGAGTTGACCATGATCGATTCATACCCGGCTTCACGCAAAGCGTAGGAAGCATGGCAGCAGCAATAATCGAATTCGATCCCCTGCCCGATCCGGTTCGGCCCACCCCCTAAGATCATCACTTTTTTCTTCTTCGTTCGCTGCGCTTCGTCTTCGACTTCATAAGTCGAGTAATAGTACGGCGTGTACGCTTCAAACTCGGCGGCGCAGGTATCGACCGACTTATAGACCGCGGTTACGCCGTGCTCGCGACGCTTCGCCCAAACCTCTTTTTCGGTCGCCCCGGTCAGGTAAGCGATCTGCTTATCGGAAAAACCAAATTGCTTGGCCTGGTAGAGTGAAGCTTTGTCGTCCAAGATCCTCGCCCCGGCCTCATTGATCCGCTCTTCCTCTTTAATGATCTCTAAGATATTCTCCAGGAACCAAGGGTCGACCCCGGTCAGATGGCTGACCTCCTGGACCGAGAGCCCGTGCGCTAAAGCGTATTTGATGTAGAAGATCCGCCGGTCGTTGGGAACTTTAAGTTTGGTCAAGAGCTCTTTTTCGTTGACCATCTCCTTGCCGTCCGCCCCTAACCCTGCCCGGCCAACCTCGAGAGAGCGCAAACCTTTCTGCAAGGCCTCTTTAAATGTCCGGCCGATCGCCATTGTCTCCCCGACCGATTTCATCGAAGTGCCGATCACCGGCGGCGTATCGGGGAACTTTTCAAAAGTGAAGCGCGGGATCTTAACGACGCAGTAGTCGATCGACGGCTCGAATGAAGCCGGCGTCTCTTTAGTGATATCGTTTCGGATCTCGTCCAGCGTGTAACCGACCGCTAACTTGGCGGCGATCTTGGCGATCGGGAAACCGGTCGCTTTGGAAGCCAAAGCGGAGGAGCGGGAAACCCGCGGGTTCATCTCAATGATGACCATCCGTCCGGTTTCTGGATGGACAGCGAACTGGATGTTCGAACCGCCGGTTTCGACCCCGATGGCGCGGATGGCGGCGATCGACTGGTCGCGCATCTTTTGGTACTCGCGGTCGGTCAGCGTCTGGGCCGGGGCAACCGTGATCGAATCACCGGTGTGGACCCCCATGGCGTCAAAATTCTCGATCGAGCAGATAATGACGACATTGTCTTTCTTGTCGCGCATCACTTCCAGCTCGAACTCTTTCCAGCCGGTCAGGTCCTCTTCGATCAGGATCTCGGAGATTGGCGACAATTCCAATCCTTTACTAACTATCTCCGCGTAATCTTCATCGGTATGGGCAACGCCGGAGCCGGTCCCGCCGAGCGTAAAGCTCGGGCGGATAATAACCGGCAGGCCGATCTTCTTTAACCCTTTTTGCGCTTCTTCCAAAGTGTGGGCAAAAAAGCTATTCGGCAGGTCAAGGCCCGCCTTGGCCATCGCTTTCTTGAACAGTTCGCGGTCTTCCGCCGTTTTGATCGCTTTAATATCGGCCCCGATCATCTCGATCCCGTATTTTTCGAGTATCCCGGTCTCGGCAATGCCGACCGCCATGTTCAACGCCGTCTGCCCGCCGATCGTCGGCAGGATCGCGTCGGGCCGCTCTTTTTCAATGATCTGACAGCAGACCTCGACCGTGATCGGCTCAATGTAGGTCCGGTTGGCCATCTCCGGGTCGGTCATGATCGTCGCCGGGTTGGAATTGATCAGGACAACTTCGTACCCTTCCTCGCGCAGCGCCTTACACGCCTGCGAACCCGAGTAATCAAACTCGCACGCCTGGCCAATAATAATTGGCCCGGCCCCGATGATCATTATCTTCTTAATGTCAGTTCGTTTAGGCATTATCCATCATCTCCGCGAATCGTTTGAAGAGGTCGTGGGCATCGTGCGGTCCAGGGCCCGCTTCCGGATGGTGCTGGATGGAAAAAATCGGCAAGGTTAAATGCCGCATCCCCTCGACCGTCTGGTCATTTAAATTAATATGGGTTAGTTCGACCGTCCCCTTCGGAATAGAGTCGACGTCAACGGCAAAGCCATGGTTTTGGGCAGTGATATCAACTTTGCGGGTCTTGAGGTCCATGACCGGTTGGTTGCCGCCGTGGTGGCCGAACTTGAGCTTGTAAGTCTTGCCCCCCAGAGCTAAACCAAGCAATTGGTGACCAAGACAGATGCCGAAAATCGGCTTCTTCCCGATCAACTTCTTGATATTCTCGATGGCGTAAGTAACCGCGGCCGGGTCGGCCGGACCGTTGGAAAGGAATATCCCATCCGGGTCGGTCTTTAATATTTTCTCGGCCGGATAATCCGCCGGATAGACCGTTATTTCGGCTCCGATCAACTGCAAATTGCGCAGAATATTGAACTTGATCCCATAATCATAAGCAGCAACTTTATATTGGTAATTTGGATTTGCCATTTGTTTTGAGGTTTGAGGTTGGATGTTTGAAGTTCTGGCAAAGGAGGTTTCATTCCAAACATAAGGTGTCTTGCACGTCACCACCTTAACCAGGTCTACCCCCTCTACCCCCTGGCACTTCTTGGCTTTCTCGATCAGACTCTGCTCATCCAGATCAACGGTCGAAATAACCCCTTTCAGCGAACCCTTGGTCCGGAGCCGACGGGTCAGCATCCGGGTATCGATCCCTTCGATCCCGACGATTTTGTGTTCGGCCAGATAATCATCGAGTTTCATTGTGGAGCGGAAGTTGGAGGCTATTTGTGAATTTTCGCGGACGACGAACGCTTCACATTGCGGCTTGCTTGATTCGACATCCTCTTCGTTGACCCCGTAATTGCCGATAAGAGGATTGGTCATGGTGACGATCTGGCCTTTATACGAGGGGTCGGTCAAGATCTCCTGGTAACCGGTCATTGAGGTATTAAAAACTACTTCGCCGCTCTTTTCGCCGACAGCGCCAAAAGAGTATCCTTGGAAAATCGTTCCGTCTTCAAGTGCGAGGATTGCTTTTGTCATTATCGCTGACCCTGGCAATTATAACCGAAATCCGGCCAGGCTACAACCGCCCTCGCCAGATTGACTGCCAGCTTGAGCGTTTTTAAGAGGGCTAGCGGGCCAACCTCCGATCAATTATGTTCTGATTAATATGAAATCTCGCTCGATTCGGACTGATAAATATCCGCTATGGTCGTAACTTATCCATTGATCCATCGATCGGGCTATCTAACCGCCGTTCCGGCGGTTAGAATGGGAACTCCGCGTGAGATCGCGAAGGCGCTCGCCTCGAGGCTGGGTTGTGCCGGTCCCGATCATTCATATTTCCGTTCGAGCCTGGCTAACGGGCTCGGCGCGATGAGCAGCCCGGCCACCCGCTTCAGTTCAACTTCTTCCGAGGAGATCGCCAAACTATTGGCCCTGTTCCAAAAAGCCACCGGCATTAGCCGGGCCAAAGTTCATGGCGAATACAACGGGAATTACGCCGATCAATATATTACGGCCCGTGATGAGTGGAGCAGAGTTAACAACGTCAGAAATGATGTTCTGGCGTCTCTGTTCAAGACCATGGCGCGGCCTTGCAACAATGATGAGATCGAAGCCCGCCTGAAAAAATGCGGGGACGACCTGGCCCGGGTGTTGAGCTCGCCGCAGTTCCTCTCCTTTATCCGCACCCAGCCGAACGGGCTCGGATTGGCGGGCAGCCTGGCGACCGGCAACTTCGGCGGTTTTTCCGACGTCGACCTAATCGTTAGCCAAGACAACGTGGCGGCTCATGTCTTTGAGGAGCTGAAAGAAGCCTGCCGTGACTTCGGGGTTGATCTTTTTCATGACTCAACATTGGAAAGGAAAAAGGCTATCTGGCTGTCAGCCTTGGAGGTACAGACCTTCAGGTACGTGCCGGATTTTCTGCTTCAGTTTTATCTGATCAGGAATCTGGGTCGCAACGGACGATAAACCCTTATTTTGAAACGAACGGATTATCTTTAAGCCAGAACCGCCAGTGGATCTTTGCCCAGCATGGCCCGGCGTAGTTTTATCCATAAATTTTCATTTGTTATTGCAAATTATTGCAAATGTTAAGCCCAAGATGTAGAATAAAGTGTCGCTTAAATAAGGTGGATTAAAATGCCAATAAACATCAATCCCGCCAATGAGGCCAACAATTTTATCAGAAATTATGATATAAATAAGATCGCCGGTATCCAGCCGGAAGAAATTGATCATGATTTTATAATAGCTTATTTAAACAAATCGACTGACATTCAGCAAGAGATCGTAAAAAGGTTAAGCGAAAAAAGCGTTGCTCAATTGTCTTTAATACTTGCTCTGATCGCCGTCGGCCATGGCCCGGACAATCTGCCTCCCCGGATCATTGAAAAAGCCAAAGAAGCTATAAAGCATAAAAAAGCGCTTGCCCCTTATAATTCAAATGACCCGAAAGCTCCCCGTTACGCCGTAACAGACACCTATCTTCCCCTGAATAAGACCGGCGATAATTCTCGTCTGCCTATAGACCCGGATGCCCGTTATTTGGTTTCCCGTTGTTAGCTTTAACCAAAAATGAAAAGAAAGATCAGAGGGGGAATCTGCCTCGAGAACACTACCGGTTGTAATCTGGCCTGCAGCTATTGTTACGCCGCAAAAAAACATTTAAAAGCCCAAAGATCATCATTTAAGACGATCAAAAAGTCGTTAGATTTTTTTTATAATTATTTTTCCAGGTCCAATCAGCTGATGGAATTCCAACTTGATTTTACCGGCACCGGAGAACCCTTGCTTAATTTTCGGCTATTGGAAAAAACCGCTCGCTACATCTTGTCCAGAAAAGACAAAAGCCTCATCCTCCTCCGCTTTACCACCAATGGGCTGCTTTTCAATCGGAGCATCATGAATAGAATGAGAGCTTATAACAAAAAAAATAAATTGCTTTTCCGTTTTTCCTTGAGTTGCGACGGCCCGTTCTTGATCAACGATCTTACCAGAAAAGATAAGCTGGGCAACGGGACCGGCGATAGACTGCTTAAAACGATAATTGACTTAAAAAAAGCCGGGCTATTCCACCTGGTGGACAGCGCCGTTTGCACCTATACCTTTGACCGCCCCTTGCTGGTTTATCGTCTGATGGGGCTGGCTCTTTTGGGCTTTAAAGAAGTCATCATGAAACCGTACCGCGGCCTCGATCCAAAATACCGCTTGACCGCCGCTCGGCTCAAGACCGTCAAACATCAGTATCGGGAACTGACCGGTTTCCTCTTGTCAAAAATCATTAAGGAGAAGGATTATTCCTGCTTTTTTGCGATCTTTAATCCCGGAGACTTTTTTGGCCGTTTCCTGCTCCGGGTCTATCTCGGCGCCAAACAGGAGCGCCGCTGTCCGGCAGGCGACACCCAGTTTTATATCAATCACCGGGGGGACATTTTTCTCTGCCCTTCTTTCAGTTGCCATCCGGGAACCTCTCTTGGCAATGTCAACAAAGGGATTAACCCTTCTTTTCTTCTATCAACCGAAAATACGAGCGGCTTGTTCAAGGAATGCGAAAAATGTTGGGCAAAAAAATATTGCGGCGGCGAATGCCCCTACGACACTTATATTCGCCAGGGCGCGAAACCGGACAGGTTAAATTGTCAGCTCAAACGATTTATGATCAAAGAAGCAAACTATTTTTTTTCTGTCTTGAAAACCAAAAAGCCAAAGAGCCTTAAAGGCATCGATGCTTTCTTAAGAAAAAAACGGTCCTATTATTTTGATTACAAATAACATCACTGCTATTTTGAAACGAACTGATTGTTTTTAAGGAAGAACCGCCAGTGGATCTTTTATAATGCGGGACTAATTCAGCGTCTGTTTATTTGAGGCAAACTCAAAACAGGAGCAAGGGGCGTGTTTGTTGTTTCGATTTCTAAATAATGGGTGCTTTGATTAAAACGTAAAATATATTCGCCCTCAGGATTTTTCATATTCGAAAGTATTTGAGTTAATGCTTCCACATATACTTCAACTGCTGCTTCTATGGGCTTTCCCGTAAGTTGCGCGGCCAATTCCATATAGGGATACCCCCTATCCGAGCCTTTTTCAACCGGCGAATCTACCCGCCGCATTCTAAGGTCTCCACAAGGAACCCCAAACTTTTGCTTCCTTAAAACAAATCTAACAGGCAAAGACTGAGAATATAAGATAACTTCTTGGTCCTGAGCAAGAAGAGAGTGCAGATGCATTATCGCGTCTGAAAACCATTGTGCCCCTAAAGGCAGTAAAAATCCTGCCCTTTCAAATCTAGCTCCGAAATACAGCGAAATCTCTTTTGTTAACTGGTGGGCAACTTTCCAAGCTATATCATTAAGCCCTCTAGGAAGTAACGCCGAGAAAGAGCCGCGGATGACATATTCTGTCTGTCCATTTTCTTTTTTTTCGATCCGTCCTCGGAAACACCAGCCTTCACCTTCGTTTGATTTATAGCGTCTGATACGCAAACCGTGATATGAGTCGTTTACTATCGTATGGCCATAGTTATTTGTTCTCATTTTTTCCTAACTTCTCCCGTTTAATGCTCAAGATAGGATCTCTGATTAATCCTAATCATCAGCGGTTCACAAGTATATATCGAAAAGATCCGACGGGAATTTCAGTGGGAGACGAAAGGGTTGTCTTTTATATAGGACCGCCAGTGAACCTTCGCCCATATTGAAGTTCTAGCTCGCTTCCACGCCGTGATCGACCGAACGGGCTAAATAGGTGCGGGGGAATTCTTTTTTCAGCTCTGCCACGATCTTTTCACCCAGCGCCGTGGTCCCGACGACGCCAAAAACGCTCGAGCCGCTCCCCGACATCTGGGCCGAGCTGCAACCAAGTTCCAGTAGTTTCTGTTTGACTTCTCCGATCACCGGGTACTTGGCAATGACCACCGGCTCCAGATCGTTGTTGGTCGGCATCTTGGCCGAAAGATCGAACGCTTCGTAGGCCCATTTTGTCGAAACCTCAACGTCAGGAATGACCAGCACGTATGACCGGGAAACATGGATCGGGTTGCGGGTGACCACTTCCCCCCGCCCCCGAACCGTGCAATTCCCTCCCAGCAGGCAGAACGGGACGTCGGAGCCGATCTGGGAGCCAAGTTCCTGTAAGTCGTGGATCGTGGATCGTGATTCGGGGTTCGTGAGCTGATTTAAACCGTAAAGTACAGCCGCTGCGTCCGCCGACCCGCCAGCTAACCCGGAGGCCAGAGGAATATTCTTTTCAATGTAAATTTTCACGCCCCTGAGTTCCGTGCTCCGTGCTCTGTGTTCCGTGTTCATAAAAAGCTCCGCCGCCTGATAGGCTAGATTCCGGTTATTCACCGGCAGTTTGAGGTTATTGGTGGCTAATTGGATGCCGGACGAGATCGGCTCCAGCGTAATAACGTCATGTAAGGAGACCGATTGCATGATCGATTCTAGCGAGTGATAACCATCAGGGCGGAGACCGAAGATCTTGAGGGAGAGGTTGATCTTGGCGTAGGCTTTGAGCCGGAGCACTTACTTGGCTTGATTGCTGGTCAGGGCCAGGCGCGATTTCAGCCGCGACGCCTTGTTCTTGTGGATGATCTGGCGTTCGGCGGCCTTGTCCAGCACCGAAACAGCCAACCGGACCCGTTCGATCATGTCGGCCGCCTTGGCGGCGATCGCCTGGCGGGCCGCTTTCAGCACGGTCTTCAGTTTGGTCTTTTCGGCCACATTGCGTTCGTGGCGCCGTTTGGTTTGCCGGACATTTTTAACGTGTTTACGCTTGGTAACTTTTTTCTTCTCTGCCATTTCTACCTCCAACTTGCTCCGACAGGTTGACATGATAACATGAAATATAATAAGATATCAAGCGATTTGAGTATCCACGATTGGTTCAAGCGCAAAAAGCTGCAAAAAGAGACAGCCTACACCCGCGAACGACTTGATATCCCGGGGCACCTTTGGGTCAAGTGTTACAAATGCGGACAGGCGATCTATTCCAAGGAATTGGCAGAGAACCTGAAGGTCTGCTCCAAATGCGGCTATCATTTTAAGCTCCGCTCGGCCGAGCGGATCGGCCAGCTGGCCGAACCGGGCAGTTTCCAGGAACTGAACCCTAACCTCACTTCCCGCGATTTCCTCCAGTTCAAGGACGTCAAGCTGTACGCCCGGCGGATCGAAGAATCGATCCTGAAAAGCGACCTAAAAGACGCCATCGTCACCGGCCTGGCCAAGATCGGCCCGCACAGCGTCGCCCTCGGCATCATGGATTTTTCCTTCATGGGGGGGAGCATGGGCTCGGTCGTCGGTGAAAAGATCGCCCGCCTGATCGAAGCGGCGGTCGAGAAAAAAATACCGGTCCTCATCTTCTCCACCTCCGGGGGCGCCCGGATGCAGGAAAGCATTATGTCACTGATGCAAATGGCCAAAACCTCGGCGGCGCTCGGCCGCCTGCGGGAGAACGGCCTCCCCTATCTCTCGATCCTGACCGACCCGACGACCGGCGGCGTCTCGGCCAGTTACGCCATGCTCGGCGACGTCAATATCGCCGAACCGAACGCCCTGATCGGTTTCGCCGGCCCGCGGGTCATTGAGCAGACTATCCGCCAGAAACTGCCGCCCGGTTTCCAGCGCTCGGAATATCTTTTAGAGCACGGCATGGTCGATGTCGTTTGCCCCCGCAAAGAGCTGAAAGCGACCCTCGAGAAGCTCTTGCGCTTCTTTAAGAACTGACATGGCCAAGAACGGCAAAAAAACACTATTAGCTTTCGAAAAACCGCTCGGCGAACTGCTGGAAAAGCTGGAGAAGCTGGCCGCTATCCAGGAGTCCGGCAAGATGGACCTGTCGGAAGAGATCCGGCTGATGCACAAGCGGATCGAAAATTCCCGCCAGCAGATATTCGCTAACCTCAACCCGATCCAGATCGTCCAGGTCGCCCGGCATATCCAGCGGCCGACTACCCTGGAATATATTGGTATGCTTTGCGAGGATTTTGTCGAGCTGCACGGCGACCGCAATTTCGCAGACGACCCGGCCCTGGTCACCGGCGTCGCCCAGTTCGATGGCCGCTCGGTGGTCATTCTGGGCCACCAAAAGGGACACTCGACCAAAGAAAATATCGCCCGTAATTTCGGCATGGCCAGCCCCGAAGGTTACCGCAAGGCGCTTCGCGTCATGCGCCTGGCCGAACGGTACGGCAAACCAATCATTTCATTAGTTGATACGCCGGGGGCTTTCTGCGGTTTGGGCGCGGAGGAACGGGGCCAGGCGGAAGCGATCGCCAAGAACCTGCGCGAGATGGCTGAATTGACCGTCCCCTTCATTACCGTCATTACCGGCGAAGGGGGCTCCGGCGGCGCGCTGGGCATCGCTATGGGGAACCGAGTGTTAATGATGGAGTTCTCGGTCTATTCGGTTATTTCGCCCGAAGGGTGCGCCTCGATCCTCTTCCGCGATGCCACCCGGTCAAACGAGGCGGCGGTCGCCATGAAGATCACCGCTAAAGACCTGCTCGAGCTCGGGGTGATCGACGATATCGTCCGGGAACCGCTCGGCGGAGCGCACAACGACCCCGAATTGACCGCCAGAAATATTAAATCGGCTATAATAAGGCATCTCGACCCGTTGCTCTCCCTCTCCCATCGCGAGTTGATAGCCGACCGGTACAATAAGTACCGGAAACTGGGGATTTATAACGAGGGTTGACGAACGACCAGCGGCAATGACGAACAACCAAATCCCAATGACGAATTAAATCTCAACCAACAATCCGCAAACCGATTTAACGATCTTTAGCCGTTTGGCCATTCAAGCATTGATGTTTAGTTCGTCATTGGAATTTGAGCATTAGAATTTATCCAGATTCACCTGGTTGAATCAAAACTGATTTCGTGAGAAAATGATTCTGATCGCACCTGTGCCCAGGTGGCGGAACTGGCAGACGCACTAGCTTCAGGAGCTAGCGGGTAATACCGTGGAGGTTCAAATCCTCTCCTGGGCATAAATTTTGCTGCGCAAAATTTAAGGAATGAGGAAGAGGGATAGGAATGAGGCGGCGCAGCAAAATTTATCCCTCATTCTTAATTCCTCTCCCTATCCCTACCCCAACCCTCTGGTTCTCAAACCATTCAGGGCCGGGCCATCTTACTGATTATACCCAACGCATTCATGGATGCTGTTTGCCTCCCTCCCTCCCTCTCACTGCGGGCGCGCACCTGCAGCCCCATTCAGATATATGCGCGCCCGCTGCTTATAAACACAATTTATTAGCTATTAAATCTAAAAAAAGTAAACATTTAGATAAATATCTTACTTATTTCCAAAAAGGGCGTATAATTAAATAGCTGAAATCAATTATTATGACAACTTCAAATTTACAATTTCATAGTAAAACATTGAGGCGCGCCACCAACCCCAACGATTACTCCATATACCGCGCAGCGCTTGAATGGGACTTGATGGAACCCATTGTAATCGAAAGTCGTGAGGACATAAGATCTGAGAATAAATGGCGGGACCGGCTTGAACCTTATCACCATCAAGTCACAAATTTAATGACATTTTGCCGCCGACTTCCGGTAACACTACTTGCTGACGATGTTGGGCTAGGAAAAACCATAAGTGCTGGCCTAGTAATGAGCGAATTAATATCGCGCGGAAGAATATCTAAAATACTAATCGTCTGCCCAAAACTACTAATGCCTCAATGGCGAGAAGAACTTGATTCAAAATTTGGGATCCCTTCCATTGAAGCCGTTGGAAGCAAACTTGTCAAAGCTAAGCCGCCAGAAGAAGCCGGGGCCGTTATAACAACCTATCACTCCGCACGTTTGCATTTCGACGCACTTGCTAAAGTTGGATATGAAATGCTTATACTTGACGAAGCGCACAAGCTTCGGAACCTATATGGCGTTGACCCCACCCCTCAAGTTGCGTTGCGCTTCCGAAAAGCATTGGCAGATAGGCTGTTTAAGTATGTTCTGATGCTTACTGCCACCCCCATTCACAATAGGCTTTGGGACCTTTATTCATTAATTGATTTATTAACCGTCGCTCGTGGACACGAGAATCCCTTTGGGAGCGAAGGCATTTTTGCCAGGAAATATATTGCTGACGGCCGCACTCAAGCAAGAAAGTTAAATGTTGAAAGGAAAGACGAATTCCGCTCTATTGTTTATAGCTACATGTCTAGAGTAAGGCGCGCAGATGCAAAACTATATTTTCCGGAAAGGGTTGTTCAGCTTCATAAAGTTACTCCAACCAAGGAAGAACTCGAATTAATAGATATCATTGCTAAACCAATACAAAGACTCAATCGACTTGCCCAAATCTCTATCCTCCAGGCATTAATAAGCAGCCCTCATGCTTTAGCGGCCCAATTAAATACAATGGCTCGTAAAGGGACAGTCCCAGAGTTGCTAGCCAAAGCCGTACAAGCAGTTGTTGATCGGATGCCGATAACGGCTAAATTAAACGGCCTAAATGTCTTAGTTGAAAAACTTAGAAAAGAACAGCCAGAGCATTGGCGAATGATCGTATTTACTTGTCGAAGAGAGACACAAATAACAATCCAAGATTTCCTTGAATCTCGGGGAATATCATGTGGTCTAATCAATGGGGAATCAGGCCCACGAAATCAAACTACCATTGCTAAATTAAAAACGATTCCTCCGGAAATACATGTAATTATTTCCACCGAGGCCGGCTCTGAAGGCGTTAATTTGCAAGCAGCTAATGTGTTAATCAATTATGATTTGCCCTGGAATCCAATGATCGTTGAGCAACGAATAGGACGAATTCAGCGACTAGCCTCGAAGCATGCAAGCGTATGCATTTTTAATATTATTTTACAGGGCACTTTTGAAGAATATATCGTTGGAAGACTTATGGAAAAGTTACAGCTGGCCGCACATGCTATTGGAGATGTGGAAGCCTTATTAGAAGCCTCCAATTTGGATGACAACGAAGAGGATGGCTCTACCAGTTTTGAGGAAAAGATCCTGCGCCTTGTTATAGCCTCTTTGGCTGGAAAAGACGTTGAGCTTGAAGCGCGTTCAGCTGCTAATAGTATTGCTGAAGCAAAAAAAGAATTGGAGCGGGAAGAAAACAATATAAATTCATTGTTAGGTGGGATGGGCGATGAATTCTCTGGGCCTAGATGCCCGAGGTTGCCTCGTCAAACGCAATCAATGGATGCACGCAATTTTGTATTGTCCGCCTTAGCTTCTCAAGGGATGCGATTGGCCCCTATTTCAAATGGATTATATTCCGCAGAATCTGGAAGAGAAAAAGAAGTAATTCGTTTTGATCACAACGAAGTAGTAGGAGTAAGAAGCACCTTGTATGCGCCGGGATCATCCTCCTTTGAACGGTTAGTAAGCGGAATCACGTATGATGGGTGGCATCGAGTCGAAGACATTGATACGAATTCGTTGAAAACCGCGGAAGAGCTATGCGCTAAGTGGGTTAGTGGTTTTGGTGGCACATGCAAAACAGTTGATACCAATGGAATAGTTCGTTGTTTTAACGGCACCGCATTAATGAGGGTTAGGGCAACCGTGGCTCATGATGGATATGAACGACTTGTTGATGTTGATTGTGCCTCAAGCGAACATTTTAGTAGCGCATCTAAAAAAGGGCTAGAGCCACTTAATGAGATAATTGAAAATCCTATTTCCGTTGGTTTAATTACAGACAAATTAAATGAAAAAGCGATCTCAGATCCTAGTATCTCGGAGTTTTGCCGATTCTACACCGAAAGAAGAACGCAAGAAATGAATGCCGCAGGAGATGATGCTCGTAAAAGAAAGAAACTTGAGGATGATTTTACCCCAAGACTGGAGTTATCGTTGGTGGGGCTCGATGGAAGGATGCATCGTAGATTAGTAATAGATGTGACTTATCAATTAGACCCGGGATTTGAATATACAAGCATGCTGACACTAACTCCATCAACAGCCGAAATAAATAAGGGCCCCGACATGGACAAGTGTATGAAGACGAGCCGAGTTGTCCCTCGCGATTGCCTGGACAAGTGCGTTATTAGCAATACTCAGGTGATGAAACACTTACTTACCCCATCAGAACTGAGTGGCAGATTGGCCCTTCCTGAACATATCGTTATTTGTTCTTTAAGTAACAAACGAGTCTTAATCGATGAGGTTGAGAAATCAGCAATCACCGATCAATATGTTACTAAATCCTTGCTCAAAACATCATCCATGAGCGGCAAAAGAGCGGAACCGCAATTCTTCTCTAGATGTGAGTTTAGTAATTCTGAAGTTCTTGAGAATGAAATAGCAATTAGCCAAATATCCGGCAAACGCTATCGCATTGATGAGCAATTACACTCTGCGGTCTCCGGGAAAACTGGTCATCGCGAAGAATTCATCTTTTGCTCGGAAACGAATAAGCCCCTATTATCAGATGAAGCAGAAAGATGTGAAGTGACAGGAAAGGCTGTTATGCCTGGGTTGCTTGAAAGATGCGAAATAACAGGAAAGAAAGTATTACCTTCAGAGCTTGATAAGAGTGCGGTCACCGGTGAAAAGGCATTAAAGAAATACTTTGTTATAAGCAGCCTATCAGGAGCACATCTTTTTGAACGGGAAGCTATTAAATCCGTTGCGGGCAATTTTTGCTCTCCCTTAGAAGCTAAGTCGTGCTTCTGGAGTGGCCGGCAATGCCACCCCGACGATTTGCGTTTGTGCGAATTAACTGGCATACCAATATATTTTGAATTTGCATCAATTGGAGCGCATGTTCAGCTCGAACCTTTAGTAAATCTTCTCAATGGGGTTTCTAAAAAGGCTGACAAATCTGATCTTTGGAAAACTATTGCGACAGAAGCTTCCAAGTTGGTTGGCGGGGGGAGTTGTAGGGTTGAGGCGGCAGAGTTATCCCCGGATAATCATTACTTAGCCATCTCTTTAGAAATCAGGACCTGGCTAGGCTTTAAGTTAAGACAAGCAGGACTACTATATTCCCTGGTAGACAATTCTGTGTCTGGTCGAATAGCGCTGGGGAAGCGCGATAATAAAGGATGGAAGATTCTAAGTTAAACGGCCCTCAAAATATTTCTTTATTTCATAAGTGGCCTTGCAATCATCCTCATTATATTCCAATATTCTACGCAATACATTTGGATCATTATTTTCCAGATATTGGTTGTACCATACTATTGAATTCGCGCCTGAGGGGTCTTCGTCTCTCCATTTAAACCCGATATTCTTGGCAATATTTTTCAGCCCATAAGAATAAGTCGGCCAATCAGAATATTTAATTACTAAATCTGTGTACAAGTCGTACTCCCTCGCAACATATTTATCAAAGACCTCTTCACTTAATCCATATTTGTCTTTTAGTCTTTTTAACGTCGATCTTTCTTTCGATGAATAAACATAATATATAGCATTATCATTTTCGCTTATATAATCCCACAAAGCCTTGGCGGCTACTCCTTCATCATTCAATGAATTTGCAAGGAAATACTTGAATTCTCCAACCCCGTTAGTTTCTATAACGTATAACCCGTGCAAATATACAATATCCTGCGTTGGATCATCTTCTATATCGTAATAAATTTCCTTTTTTCCTACAGGAAAGCTATATCCAGGCCTAATATCGGGGGAATCGTTAAGAACTGTAGCCGCTCGATTCTTAATATTTGTGAGCGTTTTTTCTGCAAGCCCTTTCATTCTATACGGGGGAGATAGATATTTATCTAAATCCATCTTTGCTAAATCTTCTATTGTATTCAACCCTTTCCCCTTTAATAAATACTTGTTTTTGCCAACAAAATATATGAGAGATGGGTCATTATTGTCTTTCGCCCATTTTTTACATAATTTGTCCCACACACAAAGCGAACAAGCACTACTTATGATTGGCTCATGACGACCTGCCGAATGTTTTAGCTCCCGGACCTCATTAATCACGCGATTGTACTCATCAACATAATCGGATATTACAAATTCCTCAGTCGCCTTATCTCCATTGATTATTTTACCCATAGCGGAAGAATAGCCTTGAATTAATTTAAGCAAATCATTATAAAACATCACTTGATAAGCATAATGTTTTTTAAATCTTTGCGTTCTTTCGTCCTCGACTCCTTTGCCGCTTTTTATATCAATCGCCTCGTAGTAATAATCCCCGTATTTTGACGGATGGCTGCCATTCTTAATCAATAAATCTGGCCGTCCAACCATATCAGCGGATTTTAAACACCCTTGATAAATCGTCTCTACGCCATCCTTCATAAGTTTAGCTGTGGTTAAACAAGCCGAATCGATATCAACATCTTTAACCTCGGCAATATTATCAATGCCTATTTGACGAATAACTTCTTTTTCGTTCTTTACACCAGATTCCCATAACAGTTGAACAAAAATACTTGGCTGCCCTTTTTGCGATGGATCTCCATTGCTTTCTAGGTATACACGATAGGGGCATTTTGTATAATTATATAAATCCTGGGCGGTGATATTATTTGTCATTCAAGCCATCCTGAGCTTATCCTTGTATTTGCTGTGAGAAAGGGATAAATCATATGTTCAATGCTACGCCTTTATATGTGATAAATCAAGAATTATGCTCTTGTCTTTGCGCAGCCATAGACCTTAGCACAAAATGCTTCTAGGATAGTACTATAACCTTGTTTGCAAAAATATTCTTCGTTATAATTATTAAGCTAATTGAAAGGTATGGTCTAAATAAATATGCGACATTATTACATTAAAAGCTGAGCGAATGACAGAACTATATAGAATTCATTTTAATTATTCCAAAAGCAAGCGTTATAATCAAGCATTGCAACTCTTGAGTCTTGCGCACGAACATATTAAACAAGGAACTGGCGATGATCTGTCTCACACAATAGTCTTTACTAGTGACCAAATTGATCTTATGGCCGCGATATACAAGTTAGTTAAGCATTTCACTGGGGCAAGATTATACGGAGCAAATATATTTGACATAATAACTTACTTAAAAGAAGGCAGATATGATTATTATTATGCTTCGGAGGTCTATAAAAAGAGAGTATCTGCAGCAGCAAATACAATTAGAAGTACACTTAAAACACCCGATGAAGAAGTAATGCAGCATTTGAAAGACACCTATCTTAATCCTTATTGGCAGGACATGGAAAAAGTAATTAATAAATTACAAGAAGAAGGTTATCTTGATTATGTTGATAAGACAGGCGCTTTCAAGCGCGCCATAAGACGGCCCAAAGAACACTTAATTCAATATCAGGAGATTATAAAGCTAATTCATGCTGGTAAATACGGAAAAGCAGTTGAAAGGTATTATGCCGTTCTTGGCGATAAATATTATGATGACCTAAATAGTGAATTAATTTATCTTAAAAGACTAGCTAATATCCCGTTAGAAGGCAGGGATATCCTGTGTTTTCGAACCACATCGACACAAGATGAATTAATAGAATCAAATCTAGATGAATATGTGGGATGCCTTAATAAGGTTTTAAATCAGTATAAAAAAGCCAGCTCAACGTTGCCCCTAGATATTATTATTAAAAATGCCCCAACGATGGGAATATTAGTAAGAGATAAGAAAGAAGATTGGCATAAAGGAGTTTATTTGTGGGATGGGGAATTCAAAAGGGATCATACTCCCGTAAGCGATGATACTTTCTCTTCTGCTTGGGATCATTGCTTAAGTGGCAGGCTTTTCAATAAATATCCCGATCAAATTAGTTACTGCAAAATAATCGAATATCCTGATGATGAAAAATATGCCGGATTGTGGACAACGTATTCCCCTTCATATATTAAAAATAAAGTTATTGATAAAGGGTTGCATTTAAATGGCATTGAAGCGTTTAAACATAAATCATGGAATAGAAGGGATAAAACGCCCGACTTCATGTCGGTTACCTCAATAAACGAAATAGAAAAGTCAGACTATGGCACACATAATATTAGATACACCGGTAGAAAACATTTTATAGGGGGCAGATATTTCTATGAGATTGATTTATTACGAAAGAATGTAGATAAAGGGAAGTATTTGGGGAACGCATTTCTAGAGCTAGTAGATGATATTTTACGAGAAGCCGAGAACTTACTTCGGGAGAATCATAATTTGCCAAGAATTGGTGAGGGGTGGGTTTCAGAGGTGGCATTATTTAATCTAGTAAAAAAGAAATATAAAGATGCTCAACTACATGGGTCCCCCGATTGGATAAAGCCACAGCATCTTGATATATATATCCCATCAAAAAACATAGCCTTTGAATATCAAGGAAGGCAACATTATGAGCCAGTTGCATTCTTTGGCGGAATTAATTCTTTTACAAGGCTTAAAAAGCTTGACAGAAGAAAGGCAAAAAGGTGTAAAAGCAATAATGCCGTTTTAATTGAGTGGAAGTATGATGACCCGATAAATATGGACGCATTAGAAAAAAAGTTGTTTGCAATATAGTAAATATATTCTGCAAGGCCCCGCCAATTAAAGGCAGGGTTTAGAATGATCTCTTTTAATGCTAATTAATCAAGAAGCGGTTTTTTCGACGTATGGGGGAGAAAAAACCGCTTCTCCTATAAACTTACATTCTGTGTAAGTCTTTTTTCTTGCACCCATGAATGGTATTGGGTATAATCAGAGAGATAGTGTCTCGGCACGGAATGGTTTGAAGATCGCCGGGTCGAGGCATATTATTTTTATCGCGAACCATTGCATTGGGGCAGCTGATGACGGCAAAGGGACGCTGATCCTTTCACAGTTTACTGGGGGAACTGACGGATGCCGTCTTGATCAATCCTTATGCTCCGGATAGCTGAAAATGAAGGAAACCGTGGCGGAGAATAATATTTATAAGTGGGCGGGGAAGACCATTCAAGCACTATTGAGGCTATCGTAGATGGGCCCAAATGTGTATCCAAGAAGAACTTTTGTCTATTTCTCCTTTTGAATATCGAAGACAATCGATGGCAAATCCGGCTTGCTGCAATAGCGTTCTAACTTCGTCAGATCTATAATATTTGTAATACCTGGTTGTTCCATCCTTTTCTTCCATTCCTTCTCTGTCCCCCTCTCTAATTCTTGCAAAAAGTAAAGCATCGGAATTTGCCACTCTAGCCATTTCTTTCAGCACGATTAAATTATCCGGGTAGGGGAAATGCCCTAAAACTGCTCTCATCCACAACCCACCAAAGGTTCCGGGAGAAAAGGGAAGGCTCCTCAAATCAGCCTCAAAAAGCTTTGCGGGGGATATTTGCAATCTTTGCTGTGCTAACTTTAATAATTCTCTTGCCCCATCAACTCCCACCGCATTCAAACCTGCCCTTAGAAATCGCGCCAAATCTTTGCCAACCCCACATCCCACATCAAGAACAAGTGATCCTGGGTGCCGAGCTTTCATTTTTTTTATAAATCTTCGTTCAGCCGAAATCCTTAATTTAATTGTTCGGTCAAAAAATCGTTTAGCGATAATTTTAGTGTCATATCTTCCCACAGTAAATCTGGTGTCTAATGGCATAATAGTTTATTTCCTCTTTATAGAACATGGGCTTATCCCGATCACATCGGGACTCGCGCTTATCATCCCCCCTCTCTTCGATCAATTCAACCGATAAATTTCACCGGATTTTCAGATTTAGGTTTCCCCGCCCTTGCCAGTTGCGCCTTCGGATAGCGTTAGGTATAATCAAGCGGATGGCACGATGCCGCTGTGGTGGAATTGGCAGACCTGCCTGCCGGCAGGCAGGCGCGCTTGATTTCACTGATAGAAATGCCGCTGTGGTGGAATTGGCATACGCGCTAGACTCAAAATCTGGTGGGGGCAACCCCATGTCGGTTCAAGTCCGACCAGCGGCATTTCTATAATCATAAATTACGACTCAAAATCTGGTGGGGGCAACCCCGTGCCGGTTCTCCCGACGACATAAATTTATGTAATTATGTAATGTCGGGATCCCGATATTCCATTATTGAATCTATTAATGCCATCGGGAAATTCCGACCAGTTTACCCGCCGCAGGCGGGCGGCATTTTTCCCTGAATTGGCAGGCTAATCCCCCGTGCCGGGCCGGCCAGTTTACCCGCCGCAGGCGGGCGGCATTTATTTTCTGTTGACAAACAGGGCTAAATAGATTATTATGTGGGAGTCGAACGGAAAGGCCTCTTGTTTTAAATCCGAAAGACCAAATCCCAATGACGAAAAAAAACACCAACTGTCTAAAAACCAAACATTTTTTTCAGATTTGAGGATTGAAGTTTATTTCGTCATTGAGAAATTCGTCATTGATCATTAGTATCTTTAGGAGGAAAAAATGGACATAGTGGAGCTGGAAGGGAAAACGCTGCAGGAGCTTTACGCGATCGCGAAAGAGCTGAACATGCCAAATCTGCGGCAGTTAAAAAAACACGATCTCATTTTTAAAATACTGGAGGCGCAGACCGAAAAGAACGGCTTTATGTTCGCCAAAGGGGTCCTTGAGATCCTGCCCGAGAATTACGGTTTTCTTAGGACCGCCGGTTACCTCCCCTCCCGCGAAGATGTCTACGTTTCGCAAACCCAGATCCGCCGCTTTGACATGCAGAACGGCGACTACGTTACCGGCCAGGTCCGCCCGCCGAAAGAAGGGGAAAAATATTACAGCCTGCTCAAGATTGAGGCAATCAACGGGGTCAATCCCGAAGAAGCCCGCCAGCGGATCCCCTTCGACAACCTGACCCCGATCTTCCCCAACGAACGTTTTAAGCTGGAGTATCCCGGTTGCGCCATGACCGCCCGGCTCGTCGACTTTGTTTCACCGATCGGCAAGGGACAGCGCGGCCTCATCGTCTCCCCGCCCAAGGCCGGTAAAACGACCGTCCTCAAGAATATCGCCAACAGTATCACCGCCAATTTTCCGGAAGCGGTCATCAAGGTCCTGCTGGTCGACGAGCGGCCGGAAGAAGTGACCGACATGCAGCGCTCCGTCAAGGGCGAAGTGGTCGCCTCGACCTTCGACGAGCCGCCGGAGGACCATATCCGGATCGCCGAACTGCTGCTCGAATCGACCAAGCGGATCGTGGAAGCGGGTAAGGATGTCGTTATCCTGCTCGACTCGATCACCCGCCTGGCGCGGGCCTACAACCTGGTCACCCCGCCCTCCGGACGGACCCTCTCCGGCGGTCTCGATCCGACCTGTCTCCACCGCCCGAAGCGTTTCTTCGGCGCCGCCCGCAACATCGAGGACGGGGGGAGCCTGACGATCATCGCCACGGCGCTGGTCGACACCGGCTCGCGCATGGACGATATCATTTACGAGGAATTCAAGGGGACCGGCAACATGGAGCTCCACCTGAACCGGAAACTGGCCGACCGCCGTATTTTCCCGGCGATCGACATCCAGCTCTCCGGCACGCGGCGCGAAGAATTGTTGCTCGACGAGAAGGAATTAAAGCGGATCTGGCTGTTGCGCAAGGTCATGGCCGATTACGACGTGGTCGAAGCGACCAGCCAGTTGATCGAGCGGCTTAAGACCTTTAAAACTAACAAACAGTTCTTCGAATCGGCCGACGCCAAATAGATGTGTTCACCCTCGGCGAGATACTTAAAGTAGTCAAGGGTTCGCGGGTCGCAGGCCGCGGCCGGAAGATCAGCGGTGTCTCGACCGACAGCCGCACGGTCAAGCGGAGGGAACTCTTTATTCCGCTCGTCGGCGAAAAGTTTGACGGCCGGAAATTCATCCCCGCCGCCCTGAAAAAAGGGGCCTTTGTTCTCGAAGTTAAGGACGGGCTGAAGGCCCTGCAGGACCTGGCCGCCTATCACCGAAGTAAATTCGACATCCCCGTGATCGGCGTGACCGGCAGCGCCGGCAAGACGACGACCAAAGATATGATCGCCAGGGTCCTCTCGGAAAAATATCCGACCCTCAAGAACGAAGCTAACTTCAACAATGAGATCGGCGTCCCCCTCACCCTGCTCAAATTGGCCGGAAAACACCGCGCGGCGGTCATCGAGATGGGAATGCAAGGCCGCGGCGAGATCGAACTGCTGGCCAGGCTGGCCCGGCCGACAATCGCCGTCGTCACCAACATCGGCGAGGCGCATCTGGAGTTCCTCAAAAGTAAAAAGAATATCGCCAAAGCCAAAGCGGAGATATTCTCTTTCCTGAAGAAGGGTGATTGGGCGGTCATCAACCAGGATGACGAATACTATGAACACTTAAAATCAAAGGTAAAAAATCAAAAATTAAAAATAATGACTTTTGGGATTATTGAAAAAGCTGATGTCACGCCAGAAGCGCTTAACGGGATCGAATTACCCATCCCCGGGGAACATAATATTTACAACGCCCTGGCCGCGGTCGCCGTAGCCCGAGTGCTGCGGCTCAACCGGCGCCAGATCAAACGCGGCCTGGAAAAATTCCGCCCCTCGAACAACCGGATGGAAGTGGTCAATTGCCGTAACGGCATTAAGATCATCAATGACACCTACAACGCCAACCCGCAAGCTATGACGGCAGCCTTGAAAACTCTGGCCGCTCTTGAGGGGCGCAAGGTCGCCGTTCTGGGCGACATGCTGGAGCTCGGCCGCTCGGCCCGCCCGGCCCACCGCCGGCTGATCAAGCTCGCTCACGAGCTGAAGATCGATCGGGTCTTCACTTTCGGCCGGTTATGGCCGCGACTTTCCCGGCCGGAAACAAACAAAAAAAACCTGATAAAAAAGCTAAAGAAATTTATCCGGCCGCGTGATATAATCCTGTGCAAAGGTTCACGGGGAACGCGGATGGAAGAAGTGGTCGGCGCCTTAAGATAACTAGGCCTGGGTGGTGGAACTGGCAGACACACCAGCTTGAGGGGCTGGCGCCTTTAAAAGCGTAGGAGTTCAAATCTCCTCCCAGGTATTATCTTATCAAGCAGCGCGGTCGGTTGACGGGCACAAGTTTTCTCGTTATGATTACGATCCAGTAAAGGAGGCAGCTTTGACTATCCAGTTCCCGCCGGTCGAATCAACTGAACCTCGCCTGTTGACGGATACTCATAGCCAGCCAAGCGCCGACCCCGGCGGCACCCGCTCCTTCGACGAGAAACTCCGCAACGAACAAGCCCGCCTGGGCCTGTTGTTCTCCCCTTACAACCAGTTCAGCGGCCTTTTCTCTTACCCGTTGGAACAGACATTCAATTTTTCCGAGCCGGAGAGGGCCGGTCAAAAATATTCAACACCGCAAGAAAATTATGGCTCGGCGTACTCCCCGGCCCCGACCACCCAACAACCTAACCACGCGGCCAGCCGCGCGGCGCTCCAATTATTCGAAGGTTTGCCGCTCCGCTCGCCCCAGAACGGGTGGCTCCAGGAACTGCTGGCCAAAACCGGCTGGCTGACCCCCAACCTGGCGGCCCAGCCGAATTTCTTCCAGGCCTTCCTGGACGGCAAACTGCAAGCCAAGCTGGATATGCAGGCGCTAGTCGATGAGATCGCGGCCAAAGTGAAACTGGTCAAAAGCCAAGAGAAGACCCAATTCACCTTAACCCTCAAACCGGCCGAGCTGGGCGAGATCGTCTTGCTGCTCACCGCCCAGGCCGGGCTCCTCTCCATCCAGATCCAGGCTTCGGCCGAGACCAGGAAGCTGATCGACGAAAGTAAAGCCGAACTGGAACGGGCGCTAAAGAAAGCCGGCGTAACTTTCGAGACCATCAAGATCGAGGAGGTAAAAGAGCATGTTTGATGTCATGTCCCAGGCCAAGAACGCGATCGAAGCTTACAACGCGGCGCTCAAGATCACTTCTTCGAACATTGCCAACATGAACGTGCCGGGCTCCAAAAAAATCGGGTTTTCCTTCCAATCGATCTTCGAACGAGTGCTGACCCAAGGGACGGGGAGCCAGGGAAACACGGGCGGGACCAATCCGAGGCAGTACGGCTCCGGCATGGCCATCGGCGACATCTCTCTCGATTTTTCCAACGGTGAGACGAGCACCGCCTCCTCTCTCGACCTGGCCATCCAGGGGGGCGGCTTGTTCATCGTTTCGGCCGATGGCGGGAACAGCCGGCTTTATACCCGTTCCGGCAACTTTCAGATCGATGCCAGCGGCAACCTTAATTCGAACGGCCTGCAGGTTTACGGATTTGATAATGCCGGGAATGTCGTCCCGATCACCGGCTTGCCGTCGGGGGTCAAAACCGATTACCGCTGGCAGGCGGACGGAACGCTCGAATATACCGCTGATGGCACGACCTATACCCCAACCGGCTACAGCATCGCCCTCGCCTACTTCCAAAATCCGAGCGGCCTGGCCCAGGCCCAGGGGACAGCTTTTGCCCAAACCCTGGCTTCGGGCAGTGTCTCAACTCCCCAGGGACCTGGCGGCGCGGCCGGGATATTAAAAGTTGGGCAACTGGAACAATCGAACGTCGTCTACCTGAATGAGACGATCACCGCCCTGGAATTACAGCGCGCCTTGAGCGGCAACCTAAGCATGATCAAGATGGCCTCCGACCTGATCTCAAATTTCATCTCGAAACTGGGGTAAGCAATTAGATGACTGAACGGTCAACAACCAAGCCGGAAATAGCTTCCCAAAAAAAGGTGGTCAAACTCCCCCCAGCCATCGGGGACTGGACCACCTATCGCGCCCCTAAGATACTGGTCAAGAAAGTCAAGACCGGGCTCTACGGGTTTGACCGTCTCTCCAAAGAAGAGCTGAAACACCTGCTGCGCATCCACTACCGTTTTACCCTTGACCTGCTGGAGCGGTGTAAGATCGATCTCGGCCTCGGCATCGAATTCCTCGCCTGCCAGGTGGAACAGACCACTTATATCAATTTTCTGCGGGGGCTGAACGTCCCGGTCGCCCAAGGCAAGATCGCCGTCGGCAACGTGCACGAAAATATCCTCTGGGCCTGGCAGGCCGACCTGGCCCATAGCCTGATCAATTATGCCCTCGGCAGCCATAACCTGGAAATCATCCAGCGCGGCCTGACCGACGTGGAAAAAGAGCTCTTCGCTGCGACCCTGGCCGATTTCCTCCCCTCGTTCAATGCCGCTTACGAACAGGTCCTCGAGGCCCCGGCCTTCACTTACGTCAGCTCGCCTGATTTTTCCCTTGACCCGGCGGTCAGCACGACCGCCACCTATGTTGTTTTTGTCGCCGAGGTCGCCATCAATGATGGACCGGCCGGGAAGATGATCATCGGCTATCCCGGGGCGGCGATCAAGACTCTGCTCAAAGCCTATACGGCAAAATACCGGCAGAAACAGGTGGACTTCAGCCGCCTCCCCCTTTCCATCCTTAACACGATCATGATCGGAGCAAAGGCCGTCCTGGGCCAGACCGCCCTCTCCTCCTCGGAGATAGACCAGTTGGAGGTCGGCGACGTGGTCGCGCTGGATACGCCGATCAACTCGTCGATCTTCGTCCGGATAGGCAACAAGCTCAAATTGCCTTCCCAGCCCGGCCAGACCGCCAAGAAGAAAGCGTTGCGCATTGCCGGCCTGACCGAAGAGCAGGTGGCCACCACTCCTCCACTGGCCGAAAGCACGACCCCGGCCCAGCCTGGACCAATCACCGCCCCTCCTCCCCCGCCCGAGGAGAAACCGCTCGCCGCAGAAACGGGCGAAAGCGAGCTGAACGAAGCGGAATATAAACCGGAAAACATCACCCAGGATGACGCCGGCTTGCTTGATGATGAAGAATTTACCGAAGATATCTTTGCCGAAGACGAAGAAACCGAGATGAAGGAGGCTTAAGATGGAAGTTAAAAATGTCCGATTCCCGGAATTACAGGTTGGGGAGAAGGGTGAGCGGCTCGAGACGCGCAGTCTCGGCGACATCCCGGTCACGGTCACCGTCGAGCTCGGCTCGACAGAATTATCCCTCAAAGAAGTGCTGGAATTGGCCGAAGGGTCGATCATTGAATTGAACCGCCTGGCCGGCGAACCGCTCGACCTGAAAGTCGGCGGCCAGCTCGTCGCCCAGGGCGAGGTCGTGGCCGTGGATGACTATTACGGGCTCCGGATCACGAACGTGGTCATGCGATGACGGCTGAAACTCTAGCCCTGCAGGCCTCACCGATCGTGACCGTCGGTTACCTGATGCAGGTCATTTTCTCGCTGGCGGTCGTGCTCACCCTGATCTTCGTCATTGCCAAATATCTCTTGCCAAAATTACGGGTCGCGACCGTCGGCCGGGTCATCTCTGTCGTCGACCGGGTCATGCTCGAACCTCAAGTCACCGCCTATATCCTGAAAGTCGGCCTAAGGTCCTGGCTGGTCGTGGCCAGCAATAAAGCTGTCCACTCGGTCGCCGAGGTGAGCGGAGAGATCCTCAAATGAACGGAGCGACGCTCGACCTGGCCAAGATCATGGCCGCCCCGCAATTCTCGAACAGCATCCAGCTGATGATCTCTCTGGGACTGATCTCGCTCCTCCCTTTTTTCCTGATCTCGGTCACCTCATTTTTGCGGATCATTATCGTCTTCAGTTTGCTGCGCACCGCCATCGGCACCCAGCAGGTCCCGCCAAACTCGGTCCTGATCGGGCTGGCGCTCTTCATGACGGTCTTTATCATGTCGCCGGTCTGGCAGGAAGTGAACACTAACGCCCTGGTCCCGTACAACGCCGGCAAGATCTCCCAGGCCAAAGCGATCGAGGTCGGCCTCCGGCCCCTCTCCCAGTTCATGCTCCGCCAAACCAGGGAAAAAGACCTTGGGTTGTTCGTCCAATTCGCCAAGATCAAGCCCCCCAAGACGGCCGCCGAAGTGCCGTTCTACGTGCTGGTCCCGGCCTACATGATCTCCGAACTAAAGACCGGTTTCCAGATCGGTTTTCTCCTCTTTGTGCCGTTCATCATCATCGACCTGGTCGTCGCCAACATCCTCCTCTCGCTCGGTATGTTCATGCTCTCGCCGGTCATGGTCTCCCTCCCTTTCAAGATCCTCCTCTTCGTGCTGGTTGACGGGTGGAACCTGATTTCCCGCGGCCTGATGATGAGTTTCCGATGAACCAGGATACCGTTGTCCAGATCCTCTTCCAGGGGATCTACTTGACCTTACTACTCTCCCTGCCGGCGGTCGGGGTCGGCCTGATCGTCGGTTTTATGATCAGCCTCTTCCAGGCCGTGACCCAGATCCAGGAGCAAACCCTGACCTTTGTCCCCAAGGTCGTTTCGGTCTTGCTCGTCATCGCTTTCACCTCACCCTGGATGATCTCTCTGATCGTCGATTTCACCTCGACCCTCTGGAATACTATCCCAGGCATGGTGCGATGATCCTCAGCCTGGTTCAGGTCGAGGTCTTCTTCTTTATCCTGGCCAGGATCGCCGGCGTTTTTATCCAGGCACCTATCTTCTCTTCCCGGAGCTTTTTCACTTCGGCCAAAGTCGCCCTGGTTATCTGGCTGACCATTGTCCTCTGGTTCGTGACCCCGGTCACGAATCACCTCCCGACCTCCCTGGTCGCCTTCCTGTTCATTCTGATCAGTGAAGTCGCCGTCGGTTTTCTGATGGGCTTTATTTGCAACATCCTTTTTGTCGCCATCCAGGCCGCCGGCGAATTTATGGACATGCAGATGGGGCTGTCCGTCGCCCAAGCCCTTGATCCCGTTTTCGGCTCGGTCATTTCGATCATCGGCCGGCTGACCTTCTTCACCGCCCTGGTCGTTTTCCTGGTCATGGACGGCCATCACCTCCTCCTGGCCGGCTTGCACCAGAGTTTTACCACGCTGCCGGCCGGCCAGCTGGCTAATTTTGCTTCGCCCGGTCTGGCCCAGCAACTGATCGCGCTCGGCAGCACGCTCTGGCTAACCGGCATCAAACTGGCCGCGCCGATCGTTCTCTTGATCTTCTTGGCCGATTTTACTTTCGGCATCGTCTCGCGCGTCGCTCCCCAGGTCAACGTCTTCATGCTCGGTTTCCAGGTCAAACCGCTCCTCGGCCTCTTCGGTTTTTCCCTCATCCTCCCTTTTCTGGTAAAATATATAGAAAAGTCGCTCGAGCTGATGGGGACCGAAATGGTCAAGCTGGCCGTGTTCATCAAATAAACTTAAGGGAGTGAGTCATCATGGGCGAAGGGAGCGGCGATAAGAGCGAAGAGCCAACCCCTCACCGCCTGCGCGAAGCGAGGGAAAAAGGCCAGGTCGCCAAAAGCAAAGAAGTCACGACCGCCGTCCTCCTCCTCCTCTCTTATTACCTCTTCCGCTACCTGGGCGAGTACATGTGGAGGAACCTGGCCGAAATGGCCCAGGCGATCTTCCAGCTGGTCCCCGAAGCGCGCGAGTTCAGTCTCGGCCTGGCCGGCTACCTCCTGCTGATCGGCCTGCGGGCGATGGCTTTGGTCCTCCTGCCGATCTTTGTGGTCGGTTTTATCGCCGCCCTCGTCGCCGAAGCGCTGCAAACCGGCTTTGTCGTCTCTCTCGACCCGCTTAGTCCCAAGCTCGAGCGGGTCAATCCGCTGGAAGGGTTCAAGCGGATGTTCTCCCTGCAGGGTCTGGTCGAACTGATCAAATCGCTCCTCAAGATCATCATTGTTTTCTATATCGCCTGGTACGCGGTCAAGGATGACCTCTCTTACATAATAGTCCTGATGGAAGCCCACCCCTGGCAGGCGCTGGTCCTCGGTGGCGACATCGCCTACCGGATCGCCATGCGGGTCGGCCTCTTCTATATCGCCATCGCGATCCTCGATTACCTCTACAAGCGCTGGGAATACATGAAGAACTTAAAGATGAGCCGGCAGGAGGTCAAGGAAGAATACAAGCGGCTCGAAGGCGATCCGATGGTCAAACAGCGGATGCGCGACCTCCAGCGCCAGACCGCCATGTCGCGGATGATGTCGGGCGTCCCCCAGGCTGATGTCGTCGTCACCAACCCGACCCACCTGGCCGTAGCGCTGAAATACGACCAGGCCAAGATGAAGGCGCCGCTCGTCCTGGCCAAAGGGGAACGCAAGGTGGCCGAAGAGATCCGGCGGATCGCCGAAGCGCACGAGATCACTATCGTCCAAAACGAACAACTGGCCCGCGCCATCTACCGCAGCACCCCTCTTTACAAGGAGGTCCCCGCGGAGTTCTACCAGGCGACCGCGGAAATACTGGCCTACGTTTATAAGATCAAGCGCGACCGGGAAATCCGGCGCAAAGCCTCGCTTGCTCTCGCCCCGCGTTAGGTATATAATCAAAATCACTTATGGCGACGGCCGGATTTGACCTGAAAGCTATGCGCAATCTCTTTTCCCTGGGCGACTTTATGGTCGCCGGGCTCCTGATTGTCATCATCGCGCTGATGCTGGTCCCGCTCCCGCCCTTCGTCCTTGATATCCTGCTGACCGCGAGCATCGCCTTGGCCCTGATACTCCTCCTGGTGGCGATGTACTTGAAAGAAGCGCTGGAGATATCATCTTTCCCGTCAATTCTTTTAATCGTGACCGTCTTCCGCCTGGCCCTGAACATCGCTTCCTCCCGCCTCCTGCTGACCGAAGCCTACGCCGGCCAGGTGGTCCAGGCCTTCGGTAATTTCGTGGTCGGCGGCAATTATATCGTCGGCATCATTATTTTCTCCATCATCACGATCGTCCAGTTCGTCGTCATCACCAAAGGCTCGGAGCGCGTGGCCGAGGTCGCCGCCCGCTTCACCCTCGACGCCATGCCCGGCAAGCAGATGTCGATCGACGCCGACCTCAACGCCGGGCTGATCGACGCCAATGAGGCCCGCGCCCGCCGCCGCAAGATCGAGGCGGAAGCGACCTTCTTCGGCAGCATGGACGGCGCCAACAAGTTCGTCCGCGGCGATTCGATCGCCAGCATCATCATCGTTCTGGTCAACATCATCGGCGGTATCCTCGTCGGCTGGCTGCAGCTCGGCATGGGGATCATGGAGGCGCTCACGACCTACGCCCTGCTGACGGTCGGCGCCGGCCTGGTCGCCCAGGTGACCGCTCTCCTGATCTCGATCGCCACCGGCCTGATCATCACCAAATCAGCTTCGGAAATGAGCCTCGGCACCGACATTTCCTCCCAGCTTTTCGCCCAACCGCGCGCTTTTGCTTTTGTCACCATCATCCTCGGCGCGTTCGCCATGGTCCCCGGCATGCCGACCGTCTCGTTTTTAATGATGGCCAGCATGTCAGGCGTCTTGGCCCTGGTGTTGATGCGGGCGCAGACCTCAAAAGACGAGGCCAAAACAGTGACCGAAGAGGTTTCGGCCAAGGATGTCCTTAAAAAACCGGAGAGCATCCTCGGGACGCTCGGCCTCGATCCGCTCTCGCTCAAGACCGGCCGCAACCTTATCCCGCTGATCGATCCCGGCCAGAAAGGGCCGCTGCTCGAGCGGATCACCCTGATCCGCTATAACATCGGCCAGGAGCTTGGCTTCGTTATCCCCGGCGTCCGGGTCATGGACGACCTTTCGCTTCTCCCCAACCAATATACGATCGATATCCGGGGGACCAAGGTCTCGGCCGGAGAAGCGCTGCTCGGCCATCACCTGGTCGACCTCCCGCTCGCCCAGGTCAAAGCGAAAAAACTGAACGGGACCGAGGGGCGAGACCCGCTAAGCAACGACCTGGTCACCTGGGTCGGGGACGATTATCTTCCGGAGCTCCAGAAGCTGGGCATTCCAGCCAAGCCGCCGGTCGATGTCATTTCCGAGCATTTCACCGAGATCATCAAACGCTATGCCGACGAGATCATGACCCGGCAGAACGTCCAGTCGCTGATCGAGCTGGTCAAGAACAGCAACGCGGCGATCGTCCGCGAGCTGATCCCCGACCTCCTCTCGCTCGGCCAGGTCCACAAGGTCCTGCAGCTCCTGGTGCGCGAGCGGGTCTCGGTCCGCGACCTGTCGACCGTCCTCGAACGCCTGGCCGATTACGCCCACCTCTCGCGCGACATCAACATCCTGGCCGAATACGTCCGCCAGTCGCTGGCCAGGCAGATCTGCGAAGCCTACACCGACAAGAAAGGGGTCATCACCGTGGTGACGATCGACCCCGCTCTGGAGGAAACATTGATCGGCGCCATCCATCAGTCGGAATACGGCTCCTTCCTGGCGGTCGACCCGGCGGTCGGCGAAAAGATCCTGGTCCAGATCTCCGGCCATTTGCAGAATTTTAAGCGTTTAAAGCTCAAGCCGGTCATCCTCTGTTCACCCCGCCTCCGCCCCCATTTCAAACGGTTCATCGAACGGAGTTTTCCCGATCTGGCTGTGCTGTCCTACAATGAAATAGTGCCTCAAGTTAAAGTCCAGTCGATCGGGATGATCTCGATCGAATAAGTCTTCAAGCAAGTAAAGTCAAGGAGCTAAAAAATGAAAAAATATCTAACTATTGGCCTGTGCGCCCTGCCCCTTATTTCCACGGCTTTCGGCTTGACCCCGGTCAGGGATTGGACTGACAACGGCAAAGTAATCGCCAATGCTCTAGGTCCGGCCGCGCAGGTCTACCCGGCCGTCTGCCGGACGAGCGACAGTAATACGATCGTTGCCTGGGCTGATGAAAGAGGCGGCAACCTCTCCAGCAGCTATTATCAAGTTTATGTCCAGAAGCTCGACAGCAGCGGTGTTGGGGCCTGGAATACCCCGGAAGGGGGTGTGGCTATTGCTACCGGATATGCTACCGTCGGCACGGGTATGATTGAATACTATAGAATATGCATCGTCCCCGACAGCGCCGGCGGCGCGATCGTCAGCTGGCTGGACCAGCGCAGCGGCGTGGCGATCTACGCGCAAAGAGTTGACGGAAATGGAACGGTCCAGTGGACGGCTGGCGGCCTACCCGTTGTGACCGCCACTGCTGGTTATTCTGCCGTCAATTCTTTCCGGATGACGGCCGACGGGTCCGGCGGCGCCATCATCTGCTGGGGCGACGACCGCAACCAGCAATCTAAATATGACCTTTACGGGCAAAAGATCGGCAGCAACGGTGCTAAGGCCTGGGCCGCCAATGGGGTCGAGCTTTTTACCAGTACTTACAGCAAGACCTTCCAGCAGCTTGTCTCCGACGGGACGGGCGGCGCGGTCGTCGCCAGCATTGTTGCGACCGACGGCACGGGGAGCGACATTATCGCTTTGCAGGTAACGAGCGCCGGCGCTCTTCCTTGGACCAGCACGGTTTGCCAGGTCGCCAATAACGAAGCGAATCCGCAGATCGTGGGGAGCGGCACCGATAAATTTATCATCACCTGGGAAGACAATCGCCTGCAAGCCTCCGGCAATTCAGATATTTACGCTCAAGCGCTCAACGGATCTGGCACTCCCGAATGGACAGCTAACGGCGTCGCCATCTGTTCCGCTCTCAATACCGTCCAGATGAATCCCTCAATTATTGCCGACGGTTCCGGCGGGGCCGTCATTACCTGGCATGACACCCGCGGCAACGACATCTATGCCCAGCGGGTCAACGGCTCCGGCGTGGTCCAGTGGACAGCGGACGGGGTTGCCGTTTGCCTGGGCTCCGTCTACCAGACAGCTCCGCTGATCGTTAGCACCGGCTCGGGCGGCTCGATAATTTTCTGGAAAGACACGCGCAATGACACGAGCGGATTTTACTATTCCGAAATCTTCGCTCAAAAGCTCGATGGCAGCGGAGCGGCCCAGTGGACGGCCAACGGCGTTCAATTCAGCGGAAACACCAAACAATATTATTATTCCGAATGCCTCTCCTCGCCGGTGGAAGATGGTTCAGGCGGCGCCCTTATTTTCTGGACTGACCTCAATACAGATTCTAACGGTGATATTTACGGGACAAAAGCGTCCAGCAATGGCTCGGCGGCCTGGGGTTCTTCCGGCGAAGCGATCTGCGCGGCCCAAAAAGCCGTCGACCAGGACCAGCCGGTTATCAGCCAGGACGGGCTGGTCATAGCCTGGCGCGATGCCAAGAACGGTCAAAGCGATATCTACGCTCAAAAAATCGATCCGGTTACCGGCAACCCTTCATGGGCCTCGGATGGCGTCGCGGTCGCGACCGGCGCGGGGACGCGCAACCTGGGCGGCATTCGCAGGACCAGCGACGGCAAGTACGCGGTCGTTTGGGAAGACCAGCGCAATGCCAGCTCCGATATTTACTTGCAATACCTTAACTCCGCTGACGGGGCAAGCCTTTTGACGGCAAATGGCTTCCGAGTCACCAGTTCAAGCAACAACGAGGTCCAGCCGACAGTCGCCCCGGATGACAACGGCGGAGTGGTCGTAACCTGGTCGAACAGCGGCGGCGGTATCGGGTTAAGATCGCGCGGCCCTCTTCTGGCGAGCGCTTACGTCTCCGACGCTTCGGAGCTACCCGATCTGGATAATATGTTATTTGCTTTGGGTGGCGGCGGCGCTAAACTTATCTACGCCAAGAGGGTCGGCAGTGACGGCTCTTTTATGTGGGCCGACGCCGCCTCAAATGCTGCAGGGCTTGGTCTATTGGTCAGCACCTATACTGACGCCGAGTTTCCTACCCTTGCGCTGACCTATCCTTCGGTCGCCAATATCGGCGGCGGTTCAGCCCTGGTAGTTTGGACCGATAACCGGAACGACGTTGACACGCTCACGACCGATATTTACGGGCAAAAACTCTCAATTGCCGACGGCAGCTTGCAGCTTTCAGCCGCTGGCCTGCCGGTCTGCAACGCGACCGGGGATCAAACCTATCCCCGCGTCGCTAAAATAGCCGACGGTGTTTCGATCGTAACCTGGACCGATGCCCGTGGCGGCAGAGCTAGGGGGACGCTGACCGATATCTACGCGCAAAAACTGGATACCAACGGCCTCGGCCTCTGGACGGCTAACGGGGTGGAGGTCGTGATCGGGACTGGAAACAATTCTCTGTCACTGCCTCATGCGGCGGTTGACTCAACCTCCGGGGATAGTCTTATCAACATGATCACGAATGATACCGGGGCCGGAACATACGGCAACCAGGTCCAGGTCCTGGACGGGAATGGCACCAAACTTCTCGCCGATCCCTTCCAGGTCGTCACTGCTACCGATCTCAAGAATTATCCGGATATCGCGGCGATCGGCAGCGGCACCGCTATTTTAAGCTGGGACACTGATGTACATATTCAGAAGGTATCAGGCCTATCGACGCCAACAACAACAACTACTACCACCACTACCACCACTACCACAACGGCGGGTTCTGCAACGACCACGACTTCGGCCGCCGAGACGACAACTACTACCGGCACGGCCACGACCACCACCACCCGGCTGGTCGGCCTGATCCAGAAAGTTACGCCCAGGGTCCGTAGAATCACCGAAGCTGTCCAGGTGTTGATCGATACTTCCGGCTCGGTTAACCCGGTCAAGGTCATCCTGACCAACACCCGGACCGGCCGGACGCTGACCTTCCCGGCTGCGAGCTTTTCGGTCAGCGGCGGCACGATCGCCCTCGATACCATCCCGAGCACCCAATTAACGCAAAACGATGTCGGTTATTGGGACGTGACGATCGTCGATGCCGGCGGCGAGAGCATCGTCAAGAGCCAGGGCATTTTACTGGAGACCACCGGCTTCTATTTTGCTCCGACCTTGGTTTCTTCGCAGAAAGCCGCGGTCAGCGCGTTTGGCCCCGCCGATCAGCCGCGGATGGCTTATTCATTGGATGAAGACCAGGGGATAGACATCTTCATTTATGACGTGCGGGAGATGAAGCCGGTCTACCACCGGAAGTTCGCCGCCGGCGAAGTGGGCGGCAAGTCCGGCTATAATGAAGTCCTGTGGGACGGTAAGACCGATTTTGGCACGACCATCCCGAACGGCGCTTATATCGTCCAGTTCGTCTCTGCCGGCAAGGTGATCGGCACCACTAACTTTGTAGTTAAATAAAGAATTCATTCTAGAGAGGAAAGAGACCATTAGAAGGCTGGTATTTTGGTTCGCGTTCGTTTGCGTCATGACCTTGGCCGCCCAGGCCGGCGCCCAATCGGAAGTGACAATCACTTCCGACATTACCCGCCTTGGCGTCGGCGCCCGCCCGCTCGGCATGGGGAGGGCCTTTGCCGGTCTGGCCGATGACATCAGCGCGATGTACTTGAACCCCGGCGGCCTGGGCGGTCTCAAGTCGGTCGAGTTCCTAAGTATGTCGGCTTCATTCGCCAACACCGCTAATTACCTCACCCTTTGCTCGGTCGCGCCGACCAAATTTGGGACGTTCGGGATCGGCTATTCCGGCACCGGCTTCGGCTTCAACTCGCCGGTCCTGATCATCACCGAGATCGCCACCGGCGAGTACCGGATCATCCCTTCGACAACCGAATCCGTCTCTTACAATTACAATAATTATGTGATCGCCCTCGCCTACGGCACAACCCTCTTTCGCCCGGAGTTGACGCTGGGTGGGACATTTAAATTATTTAAGGAAGACATTTCCGGAACCAGCAGCGCCAATTCCAACGGGAACGACCTGGATTTAGGCGTTCTTTATCGATATAACCCTGTGCTCTCTTTCGGCGCGATGGCCAGGAACCTCCTGCCGGTCAGTCTGGGCGGAAAAGTGACCTGGAATACCGGCCAGATCTCCAGCCTGCCGGTCAGTTATGTGCTGGGCGCCAATATTCATTTCAACCTTCTCAACCGTTTTGGCTACGTCAATATCAGCAATGACTACGAATATAAACCATCTCAGTCCGCCTATCCCGGCTACCTGCATTCCGGCGTTGAATGGTGGCCGAACAAACTGCTCGCCCTCCGGGCCGGCCTTGACCAGGATGTCATTGGTATCGGCAGCGGTCTTGAGCTGCAAGCGGCAAATAACCTGACCGCCGGTTTAAGCCTCAACTTCAGCGGCGCCCGCTTCGATTACGCTTTCCATAAGTACAACAATATCTCGGCCAACGACACCCACTACTTCTCCTTCGCCTACGCTTATGAGCCGGTCAAGTTCATTCCGCTTGCGCTTAGCTCGCCCGCGGACAAACTGATCACCACCCAGGGGCATGTCACGGTGGCCGGCTTGGCCAAGGATACGCGGACTGTGGAAATCAAGCTCAACAATCACCTCATTGGTTATAACAGGAAAAGCGGCAGTTTTGAAGCCGAAATTGAACTTCCCATCGGCAAAAACTCCCTCTGGGTCGGCAGTTACGACAGTAAAGGGAAACTGCTCGACCGCCAGCGGGTTCGGGTCCTCCGGCTCGCGTCTTTCAAGGATATCGGCAACGAATTCTGGGCGAAAAATGAGATCGAACAACTGGCAACGCTCGGTATCCTGACCGGCTTCCCTGACAACACCTTCCAGCCGGACCAGACGCTGAAGCGGGCGCACTTCCTGATCAAGTTCATGGAGATCGGCAGTGTCCCGACCGCCGAATCGACCGTGACCATCTTTAAAGATGTCCGGAAGACCCAGCCGATGGCGTCGTTCATCAAAGGCGGTTACGACCGTAAACTGGTCAAAGGGTATCCGGACAAGACGTTCAAGCCGTCACAGAAGACCAATCTGCTCGAAGCGATCGTCGTGACCGTCCGCTACTCCAACTTCGGCACCCCCGAAGTGCTGGAGCGCCCGTTCGCCGACATCGACGCCCGCCACTGGGGGATCATGGAGATCACCGCCGCCAAACAGAACCGGATGCTCGATTTTGCCAAAGATAACCTGAACCCAAAAGAGGACTTCACCCGCGCCGAGTTCGCCGCGCTGATCTCCCGGGTCCCGGCACTGCGAGCCAAGATCGACGCCCTGCTTGATTTTGAGCAGGGCTACGGGACCACGCCAGCCGACTGAAAACTGCTATAATTATTTCATGCTCACCAAGACCGATCCCGACATCATTAAAGGTTATCTGGAGGACAGCTCCAACTTGGCCGGAGCGCACGCCGAGGGACTCTACCTGCCGGCCAATGAGGCGGAGATATTTGAGGCGCTCGCCGAAAGTGTCACCAAAAAGAGCCCTCTGACCGTTTCCGCCGGGCAGACAGGGACGACCGGCGGTTGTCTCCCCTTTGGCGGCTGGTTGCTTTCGACCCAGAAGCTAAATAAGATCATTGACGTCAACCCGGAGTTGAAGTTCGCCATCGTCCAACCAGGGGTCAAACTGGAAGAGCTCGACGCGGCGGTAAAAATAGCCGGCCTCCTCTACCCGCCGGACCCGACCGAGAAAACGGCAACGATCGGCGGCAATGTGGCGACCAACGCTTCCGGCGGCCGGAGCTATCGCTTCGGCGGAACCCGCCACTGGATCAGGCGGCTCAAGATCGTCCTCCCCAATGGGACGAGCTACAACCTCAAGCGCGGGCTAATGACCGCCAATAACCAGGCTGAATTTATTCTTCCTCATTCCACATTCCGCATTCCGCATTATTCCATGCCTCCCATCAAGAATTCCGCCGGTTACTTTAGTTCCCCCAACATGGATCTAGTCGACCTCTTTATCGGCGCCGAAGGAACGCTCGGTATCGTCTCCGAGATCGAAGTCGCTTTGGCGCCGGCCTTGCGGGAGACGTTCGACCTTGTCGCTTTCTTCCCCAGCGAGGAGCTGGCGGTCGATTTTGTCCAGGCTAGTAAAGAAAAACGTGACCCGACCATTAATTTTTACGAATATTTCGACCCCAACACGCTGGCCATGCTTCGCCCATCCTATCCCCACATCCCGGCGGGAGTTCAGGCAGCCGTCTATGTCGAACAGGAAATAAACGAAACCAATGAAAAGAGCTATCTCGATAATTGGGCTTCTCTGTTGGAAAAATATGGAGCCTCACTCGACAACTGCTGGCTGGGAACAGACCCCAAACAAAAGGAAGAGCTGTTCGGCTTCCGCCACGCTATCCCCGAACATATCAATGAGATATTCAAACAGCATCATCAGATCAAATTGGCGACCGACATCGCCGTCCCGGCCGACAAATTCAAGGAAATGTTTAACTTCTACAACTTACAACTGACAACTAACGACTCACAACTATTTTATATTAAATTTGGGCACATCGGGGACAACCATCTTCACGTAAATTTAGTTGCCAAGAAACCGGAATATTTTGACAAAGCGCAAGCTTTGGTCATGAAGTTTGTCCGGAAAGCGGTCGAACTGGGCGGAACGGTCTCGGCCGAGCACGGGATCGGCAAGATCAAGCACCAATATTTACGCGAAATGTATGGCAACGCCGGTCTGAACGAGATGCGCCGCGTCAAAGCGCTTTTCGACCCTAGCCACATTCTCAATCGCGGCAATATTTTCCCAGAATTCGCTTGACAATAATCGTGGCTGTCGTATAATCGCAGTATCTTTTTAGGAGGTAGTTATTATGCCAAAGAAAATAGTTGTCGCTTGTTCCCTCCTCGCCCTGGTCACCACCTTAGGTTTTGTCATCTTCGGCTGCGGCGCGAACTCTGACACCACAACGACCACCACTACTGCCCCCACTGTCACCATCGCTTCAGCCCAGGTTAGCGCCGCCAAAGCGGGCGTGCTCCTCGCCAGCGGCGGATCAAGCGTGGGCAGTTCCGCGACTACCGTAGGAAGCGCGGCTGGAGTAAAACTCATGTCGGTCAGGGCTTTGGGCGGCCCGCCCGCTTCATTCTTCACCAGTTTAACGACCGGCACTGCCAGTATCGACGGTTACCTTTCACCGACCAGCGAATCGGTCGGTGGGAATATGACCCCTTACATGCGGTTGAAAACTGTCGGCGGCGACATCGTTAACGGCGCTTTTCTGGCCAACAAAAAAATCGGCAAATGGCTGACGCTCGAAGTCGAGGATATTATGGGCGGCACGGAAGGCGTGATCCCCAACGGCATGACGGTGGAAGTGAGCAGTTATGTCGCTCGCTATGTAGCCGCTTACATAGCCGGTGCAAACACTCATCCCTTTACTAACACAACCATATTCCGGCCCATCAGCACTGAAGCCGATTATATGGCCTGGATGTTTATGTATCCTTCCATAGAAGCCGGCATCAGCACAATGGCGCAATTCATGCCGGGAGCACCGAGCCATATTTATATGATTACCCCCGAAGTTACCAACCTCGATAAAATCGGCGGGATGGAAATGAAAATGGTTTTCTCCAAATCCGCCACCGGTGAAATTACAATTAGCGTTAATACCGGCCCCGAAGGCAGGCCCGTAGCCGGGATTTACAGCGGGGCTAGCACCCTGACCACCCCGGCTGGCAGCCTGGAAGCCACTATGTCGATGAATTTTACTGCCGATGGTCCGCCCAGCTGGTTAAGGGTCGTGGGCACAACCGAGGCCGCTCCAAAGTATACCGTAATTGTCAATATGAACCCGGCTACGATGACCGCCACGGGAGAAGTTCTCGACAGCAGCGGAACAAGGATCGGCACGCTTGAAGGTTCTTCAACCGGAGGTAATGTTTACATTGGGGGGAGCAAAGAAGCATTCGCTTTATAGCGTATAAACCAAGTTAATTTTAGAAGCAGAATTTCTAAAGTTTCCTAGCTGATGCGCTAAAGCCCCGGTCAGTCGTCCGATTGACTGGGGCTTTTGTTCTATTTCCTCTATCGTGCGTGCGGAGAAGAGCCTAGGCCTGCCGGCTTCGTCTCGAAAAGCTCAATTGCAGCCGAGTCGCCGGCCAGATAGCCGGTGGAGAACGCTTCCTGAAGATTATACCCGCCGGTTAGCCCGGCCAGATCGATCAGCTCTCCGCAGAAATAGAGCCCCTGGACCAGTCGCGACCCCATCGTTCGCGGATCAATCTCTTTGAGCGAGACCCCGCCCCGCGTGATCATCGCTTCCTCGATGGGCCTGGAGCCAATTATAGGTATTCTAAGATCAGTGAAGTAACCGGCGATCATCTTACGATCAGCGCGGCTGACCATACTGCATTTATTATCTGCCGCCGGAGAACAAAGCTTCTCAAAAACAGACGAAAGGGATGCCGGTAAAGTCTTTTTGAAATACTGCGCGACAGTTCTTGATCCAAAAAAAATAATTTCCTTTTGCAATAATTGATCGAATTCCTGGGTGCTATATTCAGGCCGCAAGTTCAGCGCTATTTCAACTTTACTTTTACTGGAGAGTGCGTCAATAATCTTGCCGCTAAGGTTAAGCACGATCGGGCCGGACACGCCAAAATGAGTGAACAGGATGTCCCCTCTCTCCGCGCGCTGTTTACGGCCGTCCATGACGACTGAAATGGCAACATCCTTAAGCGTTAGTCCTTGTAGCTCCTTAATATATGAACTGTTGGACTCCAGCGCTACCAGCCCCGGGCTAAGTTGAACGATCGTATGACCGCTTTGTCTGGCCATTTCGTACCCATCACCGGTCGAGCCGGTCGCCGGGTAGGATCGACCCCCGGTCGCAATAATTAAGCTGGTTGCGTCCACCTGACTGCCGTCAGAAAGCGTAACCCCTGTAATGTTTTCTTTTTTTTCTGATCCATAGTGAATGGTGGTAACTGTAGTGTTGTGCAGGATGTGGACCCGGTGCTCTTTGAGGTAGGCGCGTAAACAAGCCAGCACCCCTGCCGCGTCAGTATTTAAGGGGAGAACTCTCCCGCCTGATTCGACGCGCATCGGTACTCCGCGTGAACTGAAGAAATTAATCAGATCTTTGTTGGAAAATACGGTTAAGGCTTTATATAGGAATTTCCCAGCTTTCCCAAAGGCGGCGGTCAGGTCCGGTAGGTCGGCGTTATTGGTTAAGTTGCACTTTCCTCCGCCGGTCAGCAACAATTTACTCCCCAGGCGATAAGTCTTTTCCACCAGGAGTACTTTGGCCCCTCGTTCTGCCGCCCGGCCGGCAGCCATCATTCCAGCGGGCCCTCCGCCGGCAACCACGATATCAAATCGACCGGTATTTCTTGAGATCATCTCGCAAAGATTTGAGTATAGAAATAACTGCCCTCGCCAGAGGAGGCAACCCCAACCCCGGTTAGTTTATATTCACCTTTAATATTGATCAGATGTTTGGGGCTGGCCAGCCAGTCTTTAACGGCTTCGTTGGCCGGATCGTCATAACCTTCATTGTATGCGACATTTTCGGCAATATACGCGGCGCCAATTTCTCGCTTTATCAAGCTGGTGCGGAACTCAAATCCCTGATGTCCAAAAGGCGCTTTCCCTGTCGCCATATCCAGGCTGTGTTGCCTGGCCAGGCCGGAAAGATAGTTGTTTATTTTTAATTCGGTTAAACCGCCGCTACTCCTGACGCGATTGATCAGGCTAAAGACACGGGCTTCCATTTTCCGGGTCTTACTTGCGGGACTGGGGATCGACGCCGCGGCGATTTCGTCACTGCCGATCCTTTCTCCCAGGGCAAAGGCCATCCCTGTTGAGCTTAAAGGGGCTATTAATAATTCTATAATTAACCAGGCCAATAAAAGACCAACAAGCTTGCTGCGAAACGTGGGCAGATGTATTATGTTTGGTTTGGTCATGGCTATCTGCTCCTGTATCTTGCCGCGGCCTTAAGAATGCCTTTAGCACCTTTTATTAAGGCGATCTTTTTAGTTCTGGACCAACTTTTTATCTGGGCTTCGCGTTTTAACGCCGCGCTCCTCGTGGTTTTTTTCTCAGAATATCGAATACGGATCGGAGGATTGGCCGATGTATAGCGTGCACCTTTGCCACCCTTGTGTTCAGCAAAGCGGCGTTCCAGGTCAGTGGTTATTCCGGTATAAAGAGCTTGGTTGGCACATTCAAGGATGTAAACAAAATAGGACATATTTATTAAATCTCGGCCAGCAAACAAAGTGAGCGAGTCGAGAGACTCCCCGGGTAGGATTCGAACCTACGACCAAGTGATTAACAGTCACCTGCGCTACCACTGCGCTACCGGGGAATACCTCGACTCTCTTAGGCGAGAATACATTGTTATTGTAGCAAACGGCCTATGACCGGTCAAATAAATCGTGTTATACTGCTTTTTATGGCTGACCTCGAGATCAAAGGGATGACCGAGACCTCCTTCCTCGATTGGGACGGCAAGATCGTCACCACCCTCTACCTGCCGCTCTGCAACTTCCGCTGTCCTTTTTGCCATAATTCCGGCCTGGTGGTCAACCCGCACGAGTTCGAGACGATCCCGCTGGATAAGATCGAAAAATACCTGCTGGAACACCAGGATTTTCTCGACGGGATCTGCCTGACCGGCGGCGAACCCCTCCTCCATAAGGGGCGCGGCCTGCGCCATTTCATGCGACGGATCAAGAACCACGGTTTCCTCATCAAACTGGATACCAACGGAGCCGACCCGGACGGCCTGCAGGAGCTGATCGACGACAAATTGGTCGATTATATCGCCATGGACCTGAAAGCGCCGCTCGATCAGCGCTACGACCGGCTGACCGGCACTAAAACCGAGCTCGAGCAGGTCAAACGATCGGTCCAGTTGATCATGGGGAGCGGCCGGAATTACGAGTTCCGCACCACCGTTGTCCCGGGGTTGCTCGATCTTGACGATATCAAACATATGGCCGAGGGGATCGCCGGAGCGAAACGCTTTGTCCTCCAGCAGTTCGTCCCCGGCAACTGTTATGACGAAACCTTGCGAAAGGCACAACCCTACCCCAAAGAAAAATTAGTCGAGATGGTCGAAGCGGCGCGGCACTTTGTCCCCAACACTTCCCTCCGGGGAGCGTGATATAATAACATCATGAATCTCGTCTGGCTTTATACCATGACCGCGGTCGCCGTCGTCAGTTTGATCTCGCTGGTGGGAATATTTTTCGTTTATTTGAAGGATGAATGGCTGCAGAATACCCTTCTTTTCCTGGTCAGTTTCTCGGCCGGCGCCCTCTTTGGCGACGCCTTTATCCATCTCCTCCCCGCAGCCTTCAAGGACAACGGCGGCGGCTTGAGCGTCCCGGTCGCCTTGCTCGCCGGCATCCTCCTCTTCTTTATCCTGGAAAAGGTCGTCTGCTGGCGCCATTGCCACCTGCCGACCTCGGCTAACCATCCTCACCCGCTCGCTTGGATGAACATCATCGGCGACGGCTTGCATAATTTTATCGACGGGATGGTGATCGCCGGCAGTTTCCTGGTCAGCCTCCCGCTCGGCGTGACCACAACCATCGCGGTCATCCTGCACGAAGTGCCGCAGGAGATCGGGGAATTTGGCGTGCTGGTCTATGCCGGCTTAAGCCGCGGCCGGGCCCTCCTCTTCAACTTTCTCTCGGCCCTGACCGCCTTCCTCGGGGCGTTCGTCGTGCTGGGGTTAAGTTTAAATGACGCCACGATCACCCGGGTCCTGATCCCGCTGACCGCCGGAGGTTTTATCTATATCGCCGGGTCTGACCTGATCCCGGAATTAAAAAAAGAGGTCGGCCTGCGCCGTTCCTGCCTGCAGCTCTTATTCCTTCTCTGCGGGATCGGCCTGATGTTTCTCCTGCTGCTCGTCGATTAAGCCGAGCATCTCCTCGTAACTTTTAGCCCGGCCAAAACGGTTGCGCCATTCGCACGCGTCGGGAAAACCTTTCAGGTACCAGATCGCCACCTTGCGCATCCAGCCTAACTGGCTGGTCCGCCGGTGCTCGGCCAACAAGGCGAGGTGCTCTTTCAGGGCGGTCATCTTGGCCCGGGACGAAGGCTCGAGTGACAGTTTCCCATCCTTGAGGTAGTGCTCGATCCGCCGGAAGATCCAGGGGTGGCCGAGCGCGCCGCGCGCCACCGTGATCCCGTCACAACCGGTCAGGTCAAACATCTTTTTGGCCAGCTCCGGCGAGAAAATATTCCCCGAACCGAAGACCGGGATGGTGACCGCTTCTTTAACCGCTTTGATCGCCGCGTAATCAACCTCACCGGAATAGCCCTGCCCTCTGGTCCGGCCATGGATAAAGATCGCCGCCACTCCCCGCTTGGCCAGGTTTCGGGCGATGGTCAAGAGATGTCTCCGGTCCCGCCGCTCAAAACCGGTCCGGAGCTTAACGGTCACCGGTAAAGACGAAGCCGCAACTACTCCCTCCACTATCCGGTAGAGCCGCGCCGGCTCAAAGATCAGATATGAACCGGCTTTCTTGCCGACCATTTTTCTGACCGGGCAGGCGGCATTGATGTCGATAAAAGCCGGTTTGACCAGGGTCAGCAAACGCTGGAGCGCCTCAACCATCGCCGCCGGCTCGCCGCCAACCAGCTGGGCGGCCAACGGCTGGTCCTCGCGGTTGGTCTTAAAAAACTCGGTAATGCCGACATCCTGGTGGACGAGCGAATTGGCATCGGCCATCTCCAGAAAGCAGAGTTTGGCACCGTAGCGCCTGGCCATGAGCCGGAAGGCGAGGTCGGTACAGCCGGAGAGCGGCGCCATGATAATCTTGCCGGGTAATTTATAAGTGCCGATCTTGATCATCGTGAACCCATTTTAGCGTCAGGAGGGGAGAAAGGCAAGGCTTGCCGCCTTCCTCACCCCCTCCCCTCACTCTCGTTCGGGGTTTCCCCCTCTCCATCAAAGATGGAGAGGGGGATTAAGGGGGTGAGGATACCTCTTCACATCCTATCCGTTTTACTCTAAAATAACAGTTGTGAATAAAACAGCCGAGATGATCCAGCTTGATCCGGCCAACGAGAAGTACCTGAAAGATATCACCGACACGGAGTATTTCGGTTATCCCGCCGCCTCGCTGATCGAAGCGGAAGAGCGCCTGCTGGACAAAGCGACGCCGTCGATCGCTTATTTCTCCATGGAATACGGCCTCGCTCCCAGCGTCTACAACACCTTCAAGACGGTCAACCCGATCGACCAGCATAACAGCGTCGCCAACCACGAAGTCTTCTCCAACATGAAGGATATGGATTATTACCACCACCTGCCGCTCAACAAGATGCTCGACCTGCCAATCTACAGCGGCGGTCTGGGTGTTCTGGCCGGTGACAGCTTGAAATCGGCCGCCGACGTCGGCCTCTCCCTGGCCGGCATCGGGATACTCTGGGGGAAAGGTTATTTCAAGCAGAAGTTCTGGTTCCGCTCCGGCGGCCAGGCCCCCGAAGAGATGACCTGGGATCCCCACACCTACCCCGGCCTGGTCCCGCTGAAACCGCGCGTCGAGATCGAGATCAGCGGCCAAAAGCTCCAGCTCAAGCTCTGGAAATACTACGTCTACTCCTACGACCTGACCAAGGTCATCCCGCTTGTCCTGCTTGATTCGGACATCCCGGAAAACCCCGAGTACTTCCGCGAACTGACCGACCAGCTCTACCGAAGCAACAGCGGCTGGATCAAGATCTGCCAGCGGGCCATCCTCGGCATGGGCGGGATCCGAGCGCTCGAGGCCCTCGGCTACGGGATAAATAAATATCACCTGAACGAGGGGCACGCCGCCTTTGCCTTTGTCGAAAAAGCCAAAAAAGAGGACCCGGAAAAGCTGAAGAGCCAATTTGCCTACACCTGCCACACTCCGGTCGAAGCGGGACACGACCGTTTTGACCTCCAGGAACTGACCGCGACCGTCGGCTCTGAAGCGGCCGAGATCGTTAAACGCTTCGGCCGTGACCCTCATAACCCTAATGTCGCCAACCTGACCCTCCTCGCGATGAGCACCAGCGGCCACGCCAATGCCGTCGCCAGGAAGCACGGCGAAGTAACCAGGATCCAGTTCCCACAGTACAAAGAGAAGATCAAGAGTATTACCAATGGGGTTCACACCCACACCTGGCTCTCCAAGCCGATCAAGGCACTGTTGCAAAAGTATCAGGGAGAGATCGGCGATTGGGAAAGCGACCCGTGCCGGCTGGCCAATGTCCGGTCATTGATCAACAACGGCGCTTTCCGGCGGGACCTCTGGGCCGCCCATCTGGAGAATAAAAAAGCGCTCGCCCAACTGCTCGAACATTGGTATTTTGATGACACGACATTCACCATCGGTTGGGCGCGCCGCATCGCCCCTTACAAGCGGCCGACCATGCTCCTGCACGACCCGAACGCTTTGCTCGAGATCGCTAGGCGGAAAGGGCCCCTGCAGATCGTCATCGCCGGCAAGGCCCACCCGGCCGACGTCCCCGCCTCGCTTCACATGGATGAGATGATGGAGAAAATCATCATGTTAAGCGGCGAGCGGAAACGCCTCCGGATCGTCTTCCTGGAAAATTACGACACCTATTTTGGCAAGATCCTGACCAGTTGCGTCGATGTCTGGCTGAATAACCCCCTCCCCCCCTTCGAAGCCTCGGGGACGAGCGGGATGAAGGCGCTCCATAACGGGGTCATCCAGTTAAGCACGCTCGATGGCTGGGTCGTGGAAGCGGCCGACCAGGGGATCGGGCGGATATTTGGCTACGTCCCGCCTCCCGGCGAGCTCGGCAGCGAATCGGACCTCAAGCTCGCCCAAGATTCCAAAGAGCTCTACAGGGCGCTCGGCGAGCTGGTCGATATTTATTATGCCACCATCACCGGGGCCAAGAAGATCGAAGAATCAGCTTGGCTGGAGATGATGATCAACTGTATCGCCGAGGCCGGCTTCTTTAATACCCAGCGGATGATCGGGGAATACAAGACACAGATCTGGGAAATGTGACGACTACTTATTTTTGTCCAGCAATTCCTTGATCTTCGCTAGTAATTCGTCCGACCGGAACGGCTTGGTCATATAGGCATCCGCGCCGGCTTCTTTCCCCTGTTCTAGATCCAACTGCTGGACCTTGGCGGTCAGCAGAATGATCGGAATCGAACCGTGTTTTTCGTCGAATTTCAACATCCGGCAGACCTTGAAGCCGTCCATCTTCGGCAGCATGATGTCAAGAATGATCAGGTCCGGTTTTTCGGTCCGCGCCTTCTGCAATCCCTCCACTCCATCGGCAGCCGAGATAACCTCATAACCGTTCGCCCCAAGGCGCAAGGACAACGCTTCAACGATGGCCGGCTCGTCATCTACGATCAGTATCTTAGCCATGTCCATTAATCCTCGGCAAGGTAAAAATGAATTTGGTTCCCTCGCCCGGCTGGCTTTCCGCCCAGATCCGCCCGCCATGCATCTCAATGATCGCCCGGCAGATCGAGAGGCCGAGACCGGAACCGCGGGTGCCGCCTTGCGCGGCCCCCTCCAGCCGGACAAACCGCTCAAAGAGGAGCGGCAGGTCGGCCGGAGCGATCCCCGGGCCGTTATCCGCCACTGTCACCATTATCTGGTCAGCCTGGGGCTCGACCACGACCAATATCTTCCCTTTTTTCCCGTCATATTTGATGGCGTTATCGATCAGGTTAAGGAAGACGCGTAAAACCTGGTCAGGATCAACATATGTCTCTACCCCCCGGGTCGCTCGCACCTCAATATTGGTCTCCCTCTTGGCGGCCAAGCCGCGCAGGGTTGAAACCGCCCTGGCCGCCAGCTCGGCAATATCGGTCGAGCGGCGTTTCAGTTCGACGGTATTAGCCTTGATCTTGGATATATCGAGAAGGCTATCAAGCAGTTTCGCCAGCCGGTCAACGTTTTCCAGAGAGGTAATGAGCAGTTCCTTTTGCCGGGCGCCAACCGCCCCCACCAAGCCGTCGATGATCAAACTGGCATTCTCCCGCACGACCGCCAACGGCGTCCGCAGTTCATGGGAAGCGGTCGACACGAACTCATCCTTGGCCCGGTCGACCTCCTTCATCCGGTCGAGGGCGGAGAGCAGGTCCCGGTTCTTGACCGCCAATCTGGCCTGGTTCTGGTTAAGCAGTTGCGAAAAATAATAAATGGTCCCGGCAAAGAGGAAGAAGGCGGCGATCGTAAAGATCGCCCGGTTCAGGATCGAGCGGAGGAGCTCCTGCTGGGTCAGCGTAAAGGTCAGGCCATAGACCGGGATAAAGCCGGTGTAGGACGCGACCATCAGCCCCAGGTAAAAAAGCGCGGAGAAAAAAGCGATCAGGAAAACGACCGAAGAATAACGGGAAAAGACCCCGAAACCGGAAATGATGATCAAGACCAAATAGAGGAACCAGTACGGGCTCTCCAGCCAGGCGGTCAGGTAGATGAGGAAAGTTACCGCCAGCAGATCGCAGAACTCAAAGATCGAGATCAGCCCGATGATCTGCCAAAGTTTGACCTCCCGGGCGGCAGCGCGCGCCAGATGGGCCGCCAGGTTATAAACGACCAAGAAAGAGAAAAGATAGAGCCAGTTGCGCAGGTCGAGGTTAATAAAAAAACCGTAGAGCAGCAGGGGGATGCCCAGGGCGATGACGGCGTAGCGGACATATATCCCCCAGGAGTATTTCTGGCGGAAATCGTGGATCAGTACCTTCTCTTCCTCTTCCGGCAAAACCATCAAACCACCTACTTAACCCAGAACATCCCGGTCTGTTGGCGATATTCCTTGAATTTACTGCCAAAGCTCTTCTCGAGCACGAATTTTTCCTCAAAATAACCTTGGAGCCAAATGGCCGCCAGGATGAACATCCCGCCATAGAAAGAATAGACGGCCGCAAAGACCCACCACCAACCGACCCAGACAAAGATCAGGCCGAGGTAGATCGGGTGGCGGAAAAAGGCGTACGGACCTTCGGTCACCAGCTTGGCTGGCGTGCCACCAATGTTCGTCAGTCCCCGGCCTAAAGCCATTTGGGCCCAGACGATCAAAGCTGCTCCGGCGACGATCGCCACCCCGCCAACGATCCGCCACCAGAAGTAATCAAGCTCGAAACTCGGTTGCGGGATAAAGACGGTGACCAGCGGGAGAACGGCGCAAATCAGGCTGCCGGGAAGACGCCACCAGGCCAATTTGTCGCTCCAAAGCAAGGCAAGGTTGAGGGCAAAAATAAGGACGACCAATAATTGCCAATACATGATATTATCTTACCCTCTCTCTCCAGCTATGTCAATTTCCTGACCAGACGGGAACGGAAGGTCCCCCGGCCGAAGGAATAAAGGTCCAACCAGCGCGCGCTGATAAGGCCAACCGCTAAACCGATCGCTCCACCAATGAAGCTAAATAATTCCGACCAGATCGCTCCGGCAATAACACCAAAAAGAAAGCAAAGAAAGGGCAAGCCAAAAGCGAGCGCGGGAGCAGACATTTTAGTCACCGGGACGATCTCCACTTCAACTTCGTCGCCGATCACGGCCCCGACCCCGTTGACCGCCGCCACTCCTTTGTGCCCGGCAGCGAACATTTGGCAGGCCGCGCAACCGCGGCATTCCCCAACCCCGGCAATATCGACCAGAGCGGAGCCACCGTCGAGCGCAAAAACTTTTCCCCGGTCAAGCATCAGCGGAAAAGCTCGGCCAGGGTCGCCAGGCCGAAGATGATAAAAACAGCGGCGCCCAGATAGCGGATAAATTTATCCGGCAAGTGGCGGTTTAGCCAGCTGCCAGCCAGAACACTGACCACATTGATCCCCACCATGCCGAGTGTCGCCCCCAACCAGACAAGAAGCGGGGCGCCATATTGCGCGGACAACGTGAGCGTGGCCAACTGCGTCTTGTCCCCCAGTTCGGCAATAAAAAAGGCGGTAAAAACGATCCAGAAAGGCTTCCTTCCTACTCCCTCCTTCTCCCCCTCTTCCTTCTCTTCCCTGCCGAACAGGGTCCACAGACCGAAAGCAAGAAAGATAATACCGGCCGATAGTTGGAGATAAAAATGGGGAATAAACCGGCTGATGATACCGCCAAAGCCGACCGCGATCGCCATCAGTAAGGCGGTAGCACTGGCCACTGCGGCGATCACTTTCCAGAAGGGGTATTTGGTGGCAAAGCCAAAGGTCAGGAGTTGGGTCTTGTCGCCGAGTTCCGCCAGGCCGATGATAGCCAGCGCGGCCAGGAATGGGGTCAAAGTTTACCTTCTTCGATCAACTGCTTCTTTTTTTCGTGGCGGCGCTCGCACTCCCCGCAATTCCCCGGGTCAAAGACCGGTTCTTTGCAGATAGCACAGCCAAGGATCAGTTTCCCTTTGATACTGAAAAGCCCCAGCTGGGCAAAACAATTCGGGCAGGTTATCCTCTTGCCGGGTTTATCTTTTTCACCGATCTCGATCGGCCGCTCGCAGATCGGGCAGTTAACTTTGGCCATGGGGCTATTATATCATGGCTAATAGTTTTCAGCCAAGAGCTCAAAGTAAGCCTGGGGATGCCGGCAGGCCGGACATTCGACCGGCGCCTCCTGGCCTTCGTGAACATAACCGCAATTGCGGCAGTGCCATTTGACCACCTGGTCTTTCTTAAAAACCTTGCCGTCCTTAAGGTTCTTTAATAATTTGCGGTAGCGCGTTTCATGTTTTTCTTCAACTTCGGCGATCTCTTTGAACTGCTTGGCGATCTCTTCAAACCCTTCCTGCCGGGCGATGTTCTCCGCGTCAAGGTAGAGCTTGGACCACTCCAGCTTTTCTCCGGCCGCCGCCGCTTCGAGGTTGGCTATGGTGTCACCGATCACCCCGGCCGGATACGCCGCCGTGATCGTCACCTCCCCGCCTTCCAGAAACTTAAAAAAACGCTTGGCATGCTCCTTCTCGTTGTCAGCCGTTTCCAGGAAGAGCGCCGCGACCTGCTCATAGCCCGCTTTTTTCGCCACACTGGCAAAATAGGTGTACCGGTTCCTCGCTTGCGACTCGCCGGCAAAAGACGCTAACAAGTTATGCTCCGTTTTGGACCCTTTCAGATTATTAGCCATTTTTTCTTCCCCCTTCTTATTTCGCGATTCCGAGCGTTTGATGTTTCGCGTAGATCCCGCCGGCTAAGGCCTCGATAGCTTTCAGATCGGCTTCCTTGGGATAGCCTTTAACAATGACTGGCGGAATAATCTCGACCTTCAAATTGGTCAGTAACCCGGCCAGCTGTTCGACCGCTTTTCCTCCCCAGCCGAACGAGCCGAGGACCGAAACAAAACGCATTTTCGGCCGCAGGGCGTTGGCCAGGAAAGCGGCGTAAACCGCAGCCGGGTGGGCGCCGGCCAGTACCGTTGGCGTGCCAATGACCACGGTCGCGGCATCAACCAGCGCCATGGCAAGTTCTCCGACATCGGTCCGCGGCAGGTCGAATTGTTTGACTATCAGGCCGCGCTTGACCAGAGCGTCGGTCAAGTGCCGGACCATTTCGGCGGTACTGCCGTGCATCGAAACGTAAGCGATGACCACTTCGTTCTTGACCAAATCCGAAGCCCATTCGGTATAAGCCGCCAGGACCGGTTTGGGATCATTGTAGATCGGCCCGTGGCTCGGCGCCACCAGGTCAAATTGATACCCTTTCAGGGCCTCCAGGTGTTGCTTAATGCTGGTCCGGAATGGCATCATGATCTCGGCGTAATAACGTTTGGCCCCTTCAACTATCTCGTCCCAACTCCCGGCAAAGAGGTCGCTCGTCGCCAGATGTGAGCCGAGAAAGTCACAGGTGAAGAGGACCTTGTCTTCTTTCAAGTAAGTGAACATCGTCTCTGGCCAATGGACCCAGGGAGCGAGGATGAACTCGAGGGTCCGGTCCCCCAGGGAGAGGGTCTCCCGATCGTTGACCACGATGATCTTCTCGTCAGCCACCAAAAGATGGTCTTTGATCATCTCTTTCGCCCGGGCGTTAGTCACGACCTTCGCCAGCGGGAAACGTTGCAGTACTTGCGGCAAGCAGCCGGAGTGATCCTGCTCAACGTGATGAATAACGACGTAATCGATCTTTTCGACCTTCAACTCGGCCAGGTTGTCGAACAGGTCCTGGGCCTTGGTTGGGTCGACCGTATCGAGGAGAGCCGTTTTCTCACTCCCTTTAATGAGGTAGGCATTATAACTCGTCCCGTGTGGCAGCGGGATCAGAGAGTCGAAGAGGCGCCGGTCCCAGTCGATCGCTCCGACGCTATAAATATTGGGCTTAACTTGCCTGGCTGTCATTTGACCGCCTCAAACTGGTCTTTACCCTCCCCGCAGACCGGGCAGACCCAGGTCGCCGGCAGGCCCTCGAACGCCGTTCCCGCGGCTATCTTGGCGTCAGGGTCCCCCTTCTCCGGCTCGTAAACATACCCGCAAACCTTGCAAACATATTTTTTCATGCCTGGCTCCTTTATTGTTTCTTCAGACTTGAGATAAGTCGGCGCGGTCGCCGGCGAGGTCCCCCGCTTGACCTCATGGTAGTAGGCATAGGTCAGCGGCTCGGCCTGACCGGGGAGCGTCTCCGCTTCCTTGATCCGAGCAAGGAAGACGGTGTGCGTGCCGCAATCAAACTCGTCCACCACCTCCGCCTCCAGATAAGCCACGGTATTATCCAGGACGACCGGCGCCCCCAGCTTCCCCGTCAAGTATTTGACCCCGGCGAACTTGTCCAGGTCCCGGCCGGATTTAAACCCGAACTGGCCGATAAAACTAAGCGGCGTCTCCTTGGCCAGGACGGAAACGGTAAAGAGCTGGCTGGTAGTGATGTAATCGTGCGTCAGGTTCTGCTTGTTAATGCTGACAGCGATGGTCGGCGGCTCGGCCGTGATCTGGAAGACGGTATTGGCGATCTGGCCGTTCAGCTTTCCATCGTCCTTGGAGCTGACGATGTACATCCCGTAGCTCAATTTATGCAGGGTCTCGGGCTTCATCCTTAAATTTTCGCCGACCAGAGCCCGTGGAGGTTGCAGTACTCGCGGGCGGTCAGGCTCGCCCCGTTCACCGGAAAGAACGCCTCCGGCTTATCCCCCGGCTTGAGGAACTGGCGATAGGCCTTATCGTCCACGACCAGCTCGATCCATTCAATATAATGTTTTTCTTCCATCGGATGCGGGACCGCGCCGATCTTGACCAGGCAACCGCTCTCCGACCGTTCGATAACCGGCACATGCTTCTCCTTGGCCGCGTCCACGGTGTTCTCGACCTGTAGTTTCATCGGCTGGCCGCAGCAGACCAATTCCCCCACCCCGGCATGGACCACTTCCACGATATTACCGCAAACCTCGCACTTATAAACCTCTAACCGTTTAGCCATATAGTTTCCTCCTTGAGGGAATATTTTACCATTTTCCCCCGGCTTCTGCGAACGAACTTGTTTATTGGCGGCCGCTTTGCTAATATTAACTCCATGTACAACCTGCTGGCTGACGTTAAGCTCTCGATCGAATTAGAGGAAAAAGGGTACGATTTCTACCGGCAAACGGCCGCCAAGACAAAGAATCCGCTGGCCGTCGCCACCTTGACCGGTCTGGCGGACCGGGAGAAAGAACATATCAAGCGGATCACCGAGTTTTACGCCAGCCTGACCGGCGGCAACAAGCTGGACGCGAGCTGGCTAACGGTCGTCCAAACCCCGCCTGATAAAAAAGCCCTCCTCGCGCCGATCCTAAAAAAGCTAAAAGATAATCTAGATAAGAAATTCGAGACCGAAAAGGATATCAATGAAGCCTACAAGGTCGCCGAAGGGTTGGAAACCGACACTTTTGTCCTCTACGACAAGATCGCCCGGGAAACCGATAACCCGACCGCCCAGAAATTCTACTCCGCCCTGGCCATTGAGGAGCGGGAGCATTATGACATCCTCGAAGATACTCTCCGCTATCTGAACGATCCCGGCGATTGGTACCGCGAGCAGGAACGCTGGATCGTTGAGGGCTAACGTAATCTAATCAGATGAGAGTACTGATAACCGGCGGCGCTGGTTTTCTCGGGATCAACCTGGTCCGTTATTTACTGGACAAGGGGATCCGGGATATCGTCGTTCTCGATCTGGCCGACTTTGATTATCCCGAAAAAGACCGGGTCACTTTTATCCGGGGCGATATCCGGGACAAACAGGCGGTCGCCCGGGCGATGAAAGGTTGTGGTTGCGTCGTCCATACCGCCGCCGCCCTCCCCCTTTACACGCCCCAGGATATTCTTACCACCGATGTCGCTGGAACGAGGAATCTCCTGGCCGAAGCGAAGGCCCAGCGGGTTGAGCGCTTTGTCCACATCTCTTCGACCGCTGTCTACGGCATCCCCGACCATCACCCTCTCCGGGAAACCGACCGGCTGGATGGTGTTGGCCCTTATGGCAAAGCTAAGATCATGGCCGAAGAGGTTTGCCTGGAATACCGGGCGCAGGGAATGTGCGTCCCGATCCTCCGGCCAAAATCTTTCATCGGGCCGGAGCGGCTCGGCGTCTTCGCTCTCTTCTATGACTGGGCCAAAGATGGCCGCGGCTTCCCCATGATCGGGGATGGAAAGAATCGCTACCAACTGCTCGACGTCGAAGATCTCTGCGCCAGCATTTACCTGGCAATGACTGGCGACAAAAACAAGGTCAATGACACCTTCAACATCGGCGCCAAAGAATTCACGACCATGGGGGAAGATTACCAGGCGGTACTCGATGTGGCCGGCTTCGGGAAGAAGATCAGGCCTTTTCCCGCCTGGCCGATGATCTGGACACTGCGCCTCCTCGAATTTTTAAAGCTGTCACCGTTATATAAGTGGGTCTACGAAACCGCCTCCAAGGATTCATTTGTCTCGATCGACAAAGCCGAGAAGATACTTGGTTTCGCTCCGCGCTATTCGAATAAGGACGCCCTGATCAGGAATTACCGCTGGTATCTGGCCAATGAGGCGAACTTCTCCGGGCAAAGCGGCATCTCCCATCGTATCCCCTGGAAACAAGGGATCCTCGGCCTGGCCAAGAGGTTTTTTTAATGGCCCCAGCCAAAAAGATCATCGTGACCGGCGGCGCCGGGTTTATCGGCAGTGCTTTTGTCGGCAAGCTTAACCGTGAAGGAGAAAAAGAGCTCATCGTGGTCGACGCGGCCGGGGCGGACCGCTCCTTCGGGAACCTGGCCGGCAAAGCTTACCTCGACTATCTGGAAAAAGGGGCTTTTATCCGGGCGATCACAGCCGGTTCTTTTCCGGCCGATGTTAAAGCGGTCTTCCACATTGGCGCCTGCTCCTCCACGACCGAACAAAATGCCGCTTATCTCAAAGAGAATAATCTAGAGTACACTAAAACATTAGCCGGTTGGTCACTTAAGAACTCCATCCCCTTCTTCTACGCCAGCTCGGCCGCCACTTACGGCGACGGCTCGCTCGGCTATGCCGATGATGAGTCGCTCATCCCCTCGCTTAAACCGCTCAATCTCTACGGCCAGTCCAAACAGGATTTTGACCTTTGGCTGTTGAACAATGAACTTTTAGACAAGGTCGTCGGCTGGAAGTATTTTAACGTCTTTGGCCCGAACGAATACCACAAAGATGATATGCGGAGCATGGTCCTGAAGGGTTACGAACAGGTTAAACGGGACGGCCGGCTCCGCCTCTTCAAGTCATATCGGCCGGAATATAAAGACGGCGAGCAAAAACGGGATTTCGTCTATATCAAAGACGTGGTCGATCTGATGTATGAGTTCTACCGGCACCCGGCAGTCAAAGGGTTGTACAATGTCGGCGCCGGCCTCCCCCGGAGCTGGAACGACCTGGCCAAAGCGATCTTTTCGGCCTTGAAAATACCCCCGGTGATCGAATACATTGAGATGCCGGAGATCTTAAAAGATAAATACCAGTATTACACCGAAGCAAACCTGAGCAAACTAAAAAAGACCGGTCTCCCCCTCAAGATCACTTCGCTGGAAGACGCCGTCGCCGACTACGTCAGGAATTATCTGGAAAAAGGTTCCGCCCGGCTGTAGGGCGACTTGACCAGGCTTTGAACTAAAACTCGTAATGAATACCGGCCGTCAAACTGTTTTTGATCGTATTATTGTTCAAACCAACACTATATCCGGCGTCGAGTTTTAGACCGTTGGCGACCAAATACCGGGCGCCGAGCTGAATGAAGGCCGGACTAGGCAAAGCGGCATTGTTGGCTATGTACTCAGCCACGATATCCCCCTGCTCTCCCCAAACGGGCTGTTCCAGGGCAACAGAATAGGCAAAATAATCGTCGGCTTGCACACCGGCATTAACCCCGACTAAAACATGACCAAAATTCAGGTGGGCTTTCGTTAAGCCGAACATCTTCGAATAGATCAGCATCAAGCAGTAATCGTTGTCCCCGCTCCCCAAGCCTTGACTGACCCCCCCATTATTGAATTTATAATCGATCCGGCCGGTCAGGCCCTCATCCTCTCCCCGCTCCCACAGACGGTATTTGGCGTGCAATAAAACATCATTCAACCCCGAGGGTGAGGAAAGAGCATAGGGGACCTCGATCCCCAGGTCAAAGTTCACCAAGATCCCTCTTTTAAACGAAAGATTGGCTCCATTGGCCTGAGCGGCTTGATTTTGGGTGGCAGCATACCCTACTTCCAGCTCGTAACCACCGGCCGACACCGTATAAAAGTCATCGGTCACTAATGGTCGGGCGGCCCAGGACGAACTACCAAGCAACACCAGACAAAACAGGGCGGCCAGCTCCTTCTTGTTGTTAAAGCTTTTAAATAAATAAGCAGCCAACCAAAATATAGCCAGCGTGATCAACACTCCGGCGATCCCGGCCGCAGCGGTCGAGAGCCCGCCTTCAGGCGAACTGGGAAGAGTATAACCGGCCATGACCGCGCTCCGTTCAATCCCTTTTTGCGCAAAGCCAAGCCTGGCCGCTGTTTTATCGAGGCCATCCGGATGAGCCGAGGCAAAAAAAGCGGCAGATATGGCCACAAGTAAAACGACCAAAAACAGTCTTTTCATTCCGCCGGCTCTTCGCCCCTGATCATGGTTCGGAATAAATAGATGGCCGCCAGGCTGATCAAGGCTTCAGCCAAGCCGATAATGACATGAACATTTAACATCGCCGGAATGACCTGCGTAAAAGCGCTCGTACCGGAAAAACCGATCTCCAGTGAGCAAGTTGACGCAGCTAAAACGACTGATGACCAGGCGGCAACTATGATCGCCAGCCATTCCGGAGCGGCTTTCTTTAAAAAGTAATATATGTAGTAAGCAATGATCGTTCCGGAAAGCGCCATGTTAACGATGTTCGCGCCAATGGCCAGTAATCCACCGTCGGCAAAAAAGAGCATCTGCACCGCCAGAACAACAGCGATAACGATCGCCCCGGCAAAAGGGCCAAGCAGGACCGAGGCAAAAACGCCGCCGATCAAGTGGCCCGAAGTCCCACTGCTGATCGGAAAGTTGAACATCTGCCCGGCAAAGACCAGCGATGCTACCATTCCCATCTTATAGATCGTCCGCTCACCATCGCCGGTCAGGACGCGCCTCATCCCGCTTACCACATTCCCCACACCTCTTCCCGCTGCAGCCAGCGCCGCTTGCGGAGCCAGTGCCGTGACCGCGGCCTTCACCTTGGCGACGCAATAGGCCAAGACAAACGCCGCCGCCCCCATCATCCCCGCCGACATTTTTGGATCAAGAAACCCGTCCGGAATATGCATTTTATTGTTCCTTTCCTTAACTTAATTCTTTACCGGTCGACGTCATCACCAGTTTGCCGTGTTTGACGCCTTTGGTAGCGATCAGGCGATCGGCAATTTTTTTGATCGTCGCGCTTGGCCCTTTAATAATGACCACTTCGGCGCAGTTGTGGGCGTCAAGGTGGACATGGGTGGCAGCGATAATGTTGCCGTGATGTTCATGTTGGATGTCACCCAATTTATCAGAAAGAAGCCGGGCATGGTGGTCGTAGACCATGGTCAGGGTGCCGACCACTTCTTGTTTGGGGTTCGCCCACTCCGCCTCCACCAGCTGGTCGCGGATAAAGTCGCGGATCGCTTCGGAGCGGTTAGCGTAGCTCTTATGCCGGACGATCTGGTCTAGTTTCTTGAGGAGGGCGTCATCCATGGCAACGCCGAATCTTTTTAACTTTGACATAGTGACACGATTATAACAGAGGTGCTACCAGACCGTCAAGGGGGAGGGGGAACTCATCCCCCACTATGCTTTTTAGATGATCTTAACAACATTAAGGAACATGTTGGCAAAGCCGCCTACGACGACGGCTAGAACAACAGTGAATATGACAATGGCAATAGAAGCTCTCCACCCCAGCTCCTTAACCAGCACGGTCAAGGCAGCGGCACAGGGAAAGTAGAGCGTGGTCACTAGCGCAAAGATGAAAAGCTGTTGTTTGGTCATAAAGGAAAGAAGATTGTGAATGTTGGGGCCGTACTTAACGATCGCGAGGGCAAGCAGCAGTTCCAAAGCGAGCTCTTTTCTTAATATCCCGAAAAGAAGGCAGATCCCCGCCACCGCCGGCAGGCCCAACCAGTTCTCCACGACCAGGTTCATGGGCGCCGTTAACAGCCACATGTATTTAGTCTCATAAAGTGCCCCCATGACCAGGCTCCCGACGGCTATTATTGGTAAGGCGATCAGGACGAATTCCTTCACCCGGTACCAGGTCTTTTTCAATATATGCGCCAGCTTCGGCGCCCTGAAAGGGAACATCTCCATAACTAGCCCGGAGGATTCCCCAGGTAGAAGTACGGCCATCGTCCTGCCGACCAGGATACCGATAACAAAGTCGATCGCATAGATCGCCAAGGCGTATTGCCAGCCGACAAATAAAGCTACCGCCCCCATTATTACGGCCGTCCTCGCACTGCAAGGCGTCAGTATGATCAAAGTGCAGGCGATTATTTTTTCTCTCCTGGTGGTCAAGACCCTGGTCCCGATGATCGCCGGAACGTTGCAGCCCGCACCAGCAATAATGGGGATGATCGCCCGGCCGTGCAGTCCCAACTTGTGCATCAGGCTGTCGGTCAAAAAGGCGATCGAATTTAGATAGCCTGTATCCTCTAGCAGCGCTAGTATAATGTAGAAGGTCATGACAAAGGGGATACCCACCGACAACGCAGCCTTGATGCCGGCATCAAACCCCCATAAAAGCGTCCTGGACAAAGCGTTGTGGCCTAGCAGGCCATAGAACAAAGTATTGATATAAGGGGATACGAACACGCTCCAGGCAGACTCAAAAATGCTCGAGAGAAAACTTCCAACGTAATACATCGTGACAAAGACCGCCATTAATCCAAACAGCAGGATCGGGATCCCCGTCAAGGGTTCAATGGTCAGCCGCCACAACCTTTCCGTCCGGGAGATCCGGCAGGCCCCGATCGTCTGTACCTGGTCAACGATCACCCCTTCCAAGCCGTGCCGTTCGCGCACAAAGCGGAGCGCCGCCCGTTCGCCATGCGTCCGTTCGATGTCGGCCGATATTTCCCGAAGCTTCTGCATGACCTTTCCGCAATCTTTTTCCGCCGCGACCAGCGCCATGAATTCAGCATCTTCTTCCAAAAGCAGAGTAGCGAGCGCGCGGGGGGAGAGCCCGTAAGGGATGTTCTTCAGGCACTCCTGGATCCTGGCCGCCAGCTGCCCAATGTTGGCCTCAATGTCCTTGCCGTAGCTGGGAGAATTGGGCTGGAGCTTGATCTCGCCGGCCTTGACGGCCAGACAGGTCTTGATCAACTGTTCAATCCCCTCTCCCGTTGTCCCCACCATCGGGATCACCGGAACGCCAAGGATAGCGGAGAGCTTTTGCAGGTCGATACAGATGTTCTGCTGGGCCGCCAGGTCCGACAGATTAAGCGCAATGACGACCGGATAACCAAGATCAAAGAGCTGCAGTACCATATAAAGGTTGCGCTCGAGGTTCGTCGCATCAAGGACGGAAACGATAATGTCCGCCGCGCCTTCCAAGATCTCGCGCCTAGCGACCAGCTGATCGTCGGAAACAGAACCGAGCGAATAAGTTCCTGGCAGGTCCACAATGCCGATCTTCGTTCCCTGATATTCGGCCGTTCCCAGGTTCAAAGCTACGGTCTTCCCGGGATAGTTGGCGGTCACGGCATCCAGGCCCGTGAGACTGTTAAAGATGGTGGACTTTCCTACATTGGGATTCCCCGCCAGGGCGATCACGAGCTTCGCATCACGGCTGATCCTTTGATATTCGGCGTGGCAACTGGGCAGGCGGGTCATATCTTCCTCACCCAGATCGACTCCGCAATCTTTCTCCCCAGCGCGTACACGGCATTGCCGACTTTGACCATCACCGGCCCGTTGAACGGGGCTTTTTGCTCCACCCTGATCTGAGTCCTCGGCATCAGGCCAAGAGTTGCCAGGTAACAGAGCAGTTTTGGCTCCTCGTCGGTTATCTTGACGATCTTAAGCCGGTCATGCCTTGCAAAGTCGACCAGCGGCTGGGAAGGCTCTTCTTTGATCCGGCCGTTGGCGTCGGGTATGGGATTGCCGTGCGGGCAGGTCGCCGGCTCGCCCAGCATTTTGTACATCTTCTCGCCGACGACTTTGGAAATATCGTGTTCAAGCTTATGGGCTTCGCTGTGGGCTTCTGACCATTTTACCCCCAGCTTGTCCGTTAATAACCGTTCGGAGAGGCGGTGGCGCCGCACTACGTCAAGGGCGATCTTTTTCCCCCGCGCGGTCAGCTCCGCCCCCTGGTACGGCGCGTGTTTAATTAGACCTTCTTGCGCCAGCTTCTTTAAATGCTCCGAAACGGAAGCGCCGGAGATATTTAGATGCGAAGCGATCTCTTTCGTGGCGGCCGTCTTCCCCTCCGATTCGAGGTGAAATATTATTTCCAGATAATCTTCTTTAGTTTTTGTCAGCATTGATCGCAACCAACCGTAATTTAGGCATGCCTAATTTTAGCTTGGTCGGGCGCAAATTGTCAAACAGACTTTAGCGGGTCGACAGATAGCGGAACACCGAGAGCAGCGCCGTCGCTCCTGCGCCGGCCGCGATGATGATCTGTTTTTCCGGACCGTCGGCAACATCACCGGCGGCAAAGACCCCGGGAGTGGAGGTTTCCGCCTTGCAGTTGACCGCGATCTCCCCTTGTTCGTTCTTCTCTACAAAATCTATACAATTGGAATTGGGGACCAGGCCAATCTCGACAAAAACACCCTCGACCGCAATATCCTTTTTCGTGCCGGCCCTTTCCACCTGGACAGTTTTCAGGAAGTTGTCACCCAGGAAACCGAGAACCTTGGTATTATTCAGCACTTCCACGATCGAGGAGGTTTGGACCTTTTCGATCATGACCGGGTCACCGGTCAATTTATCCGCCACGTTGATCACGTAAACTTTGGCGCAGTAACGGATCAACTGCAGCGCCGCATCGAGCGCCGAGTTGCCGCCGCCGATCACCGCCACCGCTTTGCCGGCGAACAACGGCCCTTCGCAGGTGGCGCAAAAAGTCAAGCCCTTATTATTGTACTTACCTTCGCCGGGAACGCCTAAGAGACGCGGCCTTTTCCCGGTGGCGATCAAGACGGTCCGGCATTCGATCTTCTCCCCCTTGCCGGTCGTCACCCGAAAATGGTCGCCAAGTTTCTCGACTGTTGCCGCCTCCTCTCCTTCCCTTAAGTCAAATCGGAATTGCTCCAGGTGCTCGCGGAACTTCATCGCCAGATCCGCGCCACTCATCAATTGGTATCCTGGATAGTTCGCTACTTCGCCTGCCCAGACCGTCTGACCGCCAATGTCCCGTGAGATGACGATAAAATCAAGCTTCTTGCGGGCGGCGTAAATCGCCGCCGTGATCCCCGCCGGGCCTGCCCCAATAATAATCAGGTCTTTGATCATACTCTAATTTTAGCCGATTGCTTCTTGCCTTTCAATCTTTTGGGCTTTGCGTCTTGCTTTTGGCCGGCCTTAGCCGATATAATTCAGGTCATGATCACGATCCGCCCCGCCGCCGCCCGGGACCTGGCCGGCATTATGAAAGTCCTGGATGAAGCGGATCTGCGCTACTCCGCGGAAACGCTCACCAGTTTCACCGTCGCCGAACTGGACAGTGAAATCGTCGGGGTGGTCAGGCTGGAAGAGCATCCGGCTTTTTATTTCCTGACCTCGCTCGGCGTCAGACCGGCCCAGGAAAAAAAAGGGATCGCTTCCGCCCTCCTCCAGGCGGTCCTGAAAGAAAAAACTAAGCCGGCCTATCTTTACACGATCATCCCGGGTTTCTTCCGCCCCTTCGGCTTTGTCGCCGCCACCCCGCCCCCCGGCCTCCCAACCAAAGAGATCTACGGTTGCGACCAATGCTTCCCCAACCAATGCACCGCGATGGTCAGGCCGGCCAAATGATACCAACCTTCCCGGAATTCAAGCGGCTCACCCAGAACGACCGCCTCTGGGTCGCGAAGCACTTGAAACACCTCCCCCGCCACGTCTGCGAATTGACCCTGGGCAATCTCTTTATCTGGGAAGAGTTCGATCGGCCGCAGGCGACCTGCCTCAACGGTAATATTTGCCTCCTGATCACCCCACCGGTCGAGCCCCCCTATTTTCTGGAGCCGCTCGGCCGGGAGAAGCTGGTCGAAACGATCACCACCTGCCTCGAGCGCGGCTTCCGGGTCTCCCGGATCTCGGAGGATTGCGCCGCTCTCCTGCCGAGCGAAAAATTCGAGCTGGCCGAGTTGCGCAGCCAGTTCGACTACATTTACCTTCGCTCCGATCTGGCCGGACTAAAAGGGAAAAAATACGACGGGAAAAGGAACCATATCAAGCGCTTTCGCGCCAGGCATCCCGAATACATTTTTGAGCCCCTGCAAAGATCGGATAAAGCGTCCACGCTCGCCCTCTTTGAACAATGGTTCAAATTAAGGGAAGAATCGAAGTTTTTTCCCCGTCTCGCTTATGTCTCCCAAAAAACGGCGATCAACAATGCCTTTAAGTGGTTCCAGGAGCTCCACTTGTTCGGCTGCGCTTTGCGGCTGGAGGGGAAGCTGCTCGGATTTACTCTGGCCAGTGAACTGAACCCGGAGATGGTCTCGCTCCACTTCATGTACGGCGACCCGGCCTACCCCGGGATATCGCAGGTGATGCTTTGGGAGGCGGCAAATAAATGTTACTCCGGCTACAAATTCCTCAACCTGGAGCAGGACCTCGGCATCCCCGGCCTGCGCAGTGCCAAGCTCTCCTGGCAGCCGGTCAAGCTGGAGAAAAAGTTCGAGGTCAAACTCAAGCCTTAAATAGTGTTTTCCGCCTCAAGCCCGCTAAATTACAGCTTCAAGGGCGCAGGCGGCCATCAGCGAAGCGCAGGCGGTGACCCTGGGGGCGAGAGGCGGGGCGTCTTTAATGTCGGTTTGGCCGTCGCCAACAATGATAATGTTTTCTTTGATCTTTTTTATCTTTATTTCTCTTTGATTGCTGCTGCCCGCCATCCCGCTGCCAAAGATCAAAAGTTTATTACTATTGCCAAAATGCTCCAGCAGGAGGGCTTTTGACCCGGCGCCGTCAAAAGCTTCAAAAATAATATCCCGGTCGCCGAAAAGACCGGCAATATTCCCGCCGTCGATCTTTATTTTCGAAGTTTTGACCGAAAGATCAGGGTTGATCTTTTTTAGCCTTTCGGTCAGAACTTCCACTTTTGGTTTTCCGACATCTGCCAAGAAATAATACTGCCGATTAAGGTTTTTTACGGCCACCACGTCAAAATCGATTATTTCAAAGTCCTTAAACCCGCTTCGCGCCAGGCAGACGGCTATATTCGACCCCAGACCTCCGGCGCCGGCAATGCCAACCCTGGTTTTTTGTATGGTCAAGAGCTGATCGGGAGAATAATACAAACTTAAAGCTTTTTCAAAATCATTCATTGGGGATCCTCCGCCAGTCGGTAATGACCGGATCGTATCCTTTTTTTACGAGCATCGCCTTGATCTCCGCTAGGGAGCGCCGGTCGCTAACTTCAAACTGGCCCGGTCCTTTATCATCGTTGCGGCCATAACCGCCGACAGAGGTCAAAGATCCGGCGGAAAGCCGGGTGACGCCGAATTCAAAGATCCGGTCCCGAAAATCAGCCGGCTCCCGCGTCGACAGGTTTATGCCGACCCGGGGGAACGCCAATCTGGTCCGGGCGATTATCTCCGTCATTTCGCGGTCTGAAACCGGACAGTAATCATTACTGTCGCCGCGGACTTTCTGCAAGCGCGGAAAAGAAAGCGAATATTCGACCCCGGGGTATTTTTTTTCAAGGCAACGCAGATGATCGAATAACGCTTTTAAATCCTGCCGCCAATCCGACAGTCCCAGCAGAATGCCCAAGGAGAGCCGCCTCATCCCCGCCCGGGCGATCCTGGCCGGCGCTTCAAAACGATAGTCGAAATCTTTCTTTTTCCCGGCCGGATGCAGCTTTTGATAGCTCTCACGATCATATGTTTCCTGATAGATGGTCACGCCGTCGGCTCCGGCCAAAAATAATTCACGATACTCTTCCGTTTCCAGCGGGTAAATTTCCAGAGATATATTGGGGAAGTGCCGTCCGGCCGCCAAAACCGCTTCTTTTATATAGCTCACCGGCGAATGGGACCGGGATTCTCCGGTTAAGATCAAAATATTCTGCAGGCCCGTACGGGCCAATGCCCGGCATTCCTTTTCGATCTCTGCCGGCAAAAGCTTTTTCCTGGGAATATTTTGTTTTTGATTAAAGCCGCAGTAAAGGCAGAGATTGTCGCAGTAGTTGGAAATATAAAGCGGAGCGTACAGTCCGACCGCCCGGCCAAAATATTGGATGGTCAGATTTCTTGCCCGAACCGCCAGATCATCGATCATTTAGATAACCTGTAAGCGGGGAGGAGGCGCTGGCCCCTAAAGGGCGATCCGCTGTTTTCGATAAATATGCGGCTCTCCCTGAAATTACCGCTGCCGCGAACGCTTTGGCCGTTTTAGCCGGGTCGGCGGCGGTGGCTACGGCGGTATTGACCAGGACCGCATCGGCGCCCAGCTCCATGGCCTGGGCGGCGTGAAGGGGAATGCCAATTCCCGCGTCAACGATCACCGGCACTTCATCAATTTCATCAATTAATATTTTTATCATCATTTTCATCTCCAGGCCGAGGTTCGAACCGATCAGAGAGCCCAAAGGCATCACGGCGGCCGCTCCCGCTTTGACCAGCGCGCGGGCCGCGTAGAGGTCCGGATGCATATAGGGAAGAACAACAAAACCTTCACCGGCCAGGACTTCGGCGGCTTTTATCGTTTCGGCATTGTCCGGTAAAAGATATTTGCTGTCATTGATGACTTCGATTTTTATCCAATTGCCGTAACCGGCTGCGCGGGCGAGACGGGCGATCCGGACCGCTTCTTTGGCGTTTCTGGCGCCGGAAGTATTGGTCAATAAGATAACGCCTTTGGGAATATAGGCGAGTATATTATCTTCGTTCAAAGTTAGATCGATGCGGCGCAGCGCGACCGTGACCACTTCCGCGCCGGATTGAATAATGGTTTCCCGCAGTATCTCCTTACTGCCGAATTTCCCTGTTCCCAGCAAAAAACGGCTCTTCAATTCTTTGCCGCCAAGGATTAAGGGACCGTTCATTAGCCGCCCCCCACAAAAGAGATCAATTCGATGACATCGTTCTCTTTGACGATCGTCTGCCGCCATTCGATCTTCTTGATTATTTTCTCATTTAATTCAACGACCACTCTGGCGGCTTCAAGCTTAAAACCGGCTACCAAGGTTTCCACATTGCTGTTCAAACTGACCTCTTCCGGCCGCCCGTTTATTTTTACGATCATCGCCCACTCTCTCCGATCAGCTTTAAAAATTGAGGGACAGCCGAGGCCGCCCTCACCACACCAATGGTTTTGGCTCCTGCCTCAAGGACCGCGCCGACATTATCAAGATCAATCCCGCCGATCGCCACAAACGGCAGAGATATTTTTCCCGCCGCTTCTCTAACATATTCCAGACCAACCGCCTTGCGTCCCGGTTTGGTGGGGGTCAAGAAGACCGGACCGACGGAGATATAGTTTGCCTCTTCTTTTTGCGCCTCAAGCCCCTGCTCGATGGAATGAGTTGATTTCCCAATTATCAGATCGGGCCCGACGATCCTTCGGGCTTCGGCGGTTTCATAGTCCTGTCCGATGTGGACGCCGTCGGCATTAACCTCGACCGCGAGTTTGGGATGGTCGTTAAGAATGAAGATAAAGTTTTTGGATCGTTTGTAAAGGACCATTGCCCGCGCCTTTTCGCGGATCGATTCCAGGTCGCCCGATTTATCGCGCAACTGGACGGCCGCCGCGCCGTCATCAACCGCTTTTTTCAGGACATCGATCGAATCGGAGATCACGTAGATCGCGTGGTTGAATGAAGTTAATTTAGGCGTAACCAATTTTCCCCAGCAGCTTTTTGATCTTGGCGCGGTCGAAGCCAACCACTATCTGGCCATCAATGTCTAAGACCGGCACGCCCATCTGGCCGGAGCGGGCCACCATCTCCTGGGCGGCCGATTGGTTCCGGGAGACATCGATCTCTTCGTATTGGACATTATTCTCCGCCAAGAAGCCCTTGACCATCTTGCAGTACGGGCAAGTCGGGGTGGAATAGACTTTTACGCTCGCCATAGCCACAACCTCCTGATCAAAGGTCGTTCAATTCTTTGAGAAGTTCGTCGGCATCCAGCCCGTGGACTTCGGCCGCTTGGGCCAGAGTTTCCCCCTGGGCGATAACGCAGCCGAGGCAATGCATTCCCTTGGCCATCAGCAAGCCGGCGATCGCCGGCTTGAGTTTCAGCGCGTCGGCGATCATCATCTCTTTCGTCATTTTCTTTTCTTCCGCCATAATTTGATTATACTTGAACTGCCGGTAATTTTCAATTATAATTGATACTGACATGTTGATCACTGTCCTAAAATCTAAAATACACATGGCCACGATCACCGATACCCTGCTCAACTACGAGGGGAGCATCGCTATCGACCCCACCCTGCTCAAGGCCGCCGGGCTGGTCGTGGGGGAAAAGGTCCATATCCTGAACTTCCATAACGGCAACCGCTTTGAGACCTACACCATTCTCGGCGAAAAAGGGGAGATCTCCCTGCGCGGTCCGGCCGCTCGGCTCGGCCGGCGGGGCGAGCGGGTCATTATCCTCTCTTACGGGTTAATTGACGCCAAGAAGGCCAAAAATGTCCGGCCAAAGATCGTCCACGTGGACGCGAGGAATAAACGGAAATGAACATCCAACTTCAAACTTCAAACATCCAAACAAAAGCCAATTCACAAATAGCAACTTCCAAAGCATTTAAGACTTGGTTTTTGGTCATTGTTATTTGTTTTGAGGTTGGATGTTTGATGTTGGAAGTTCTTGGCAACCCTGCGCTGGCCATGGGCGCCAAGCCCAAAGAGCCGGAGTACAAGCTGGAAATATTGAAGATGGAAATGGTACCGGCCACGTCAACCTATGAGCTCAAGGCCGCACCCAGTCAAGAAACCGCCCGTCAGTCATGTCCCCTCAAGAAATAAGGGACTAAAAGCCCTCACCTCCGCTTTGCCAGAACGAAGACCCCTCTCCCTGAGGGAGAGGGGTCTATGCTTAACTAAGATAGGGTGAGGGCGGCCGAAAACACTTTACTTGTATTTTTTGGCATAATAACAGCATATATTTGAGTTTATTCACTATTCTTCCCTTACATATAGATGGTTACACTATCAGGCAATTAATTCTGCTTGATTAATCCCCAGGCCAGGTGTAAAATTACCTATAAAAAGAGGTGTTTTTATGGGAAATACATTAAAACTTGGGTTACCGAAGGGGAGTTTGCAGGAAGCAACATTTGAACTGTTAAAAAAAGCCGGCTGGTCGATCCGCTCCACCTCCCGCTCCTATTTCCCCGATATCAACGATCCGGAAATGGAGATCATGCTCGTCCGCGCCCAGGAGATGGCCCGCTATGTTGAAGATAAAGTCCTCGACGCCGGGTTGACCGGGACCGATTGGGTAATGGAATCAGGCTGCCGCGTCAAGCAGGTGGCCGATCTGATCTACGCTAAACAGGGAATGCGCAAAGTGCGCTGGGTCCTGGCCGTGCCGGAAAATAGCAAGATCAAGACCGCCAAAGACCTCAAAGGGAAAAGGATCGCGACCGAACTGGTCAACGTGACCAAACGCTGGCTGAAAGAGAAAAAAGTCGCCGCCACGGTCGAGTTCTCCTGGGGTGCGACCGAAGCCAAGCCGCCGGTCCTGGCTGACGCGATCGTCGAGCTGACCGAGACCGGCTCGTCGCTGAAGGCCAACCACCTCCGGATCGTTGATACCGTCCTGGAATCGAACACAGTCGTCATCGCTAACGGTGATTGCCTGGCCAACGCCTGGAAAAAAGAGAAGCTCAACAATCTCGTCCTTCTCCTGCAGGGGGCGCTCAATGCCGAAACGAAGGTCGGGTTGAAGATGAACGTGATCAAGGGACAGGTGCGGAACGTCATCGCCCTCCTCCCCGCCCTCCAAACACCGACCATAGCTGAACTCTCCAACCCCGACTGGGTCGATGTCGACACGGTGATCGACGAGAAGCTGGTCCGCGAACTTATTCCCAAACTGAAAAAAGCAGGGGCCCGGGGGATCGTCGAATATCCGCTGAATAAGGTTATTTACTAGAGCGCTGTTCGGCAACCAGTTGAACCAGGTCGCCCAGCGTCGTGACGCCCTTAAGCAGATCTTCCGGGATGACGACACCGTACTTCTTGTCGAGGGCGGCAAAGATCTCTACCCCGAGAAGCGAGTCCACCCCCAGCTCATTGAATAGGTCCGCGCCAAGGGTGACCTCGGCTTCCGGTTTTCTGATGATCTTGGCGACCAAAGTTTTGATCTCCAGAGCCAGCTGACCATTGTCCTTCACAGCCCCAACTCCTTTTTCAGCTCAAAACGCTTGATCTTCTGCAGGCGCGTTTTCGGCAATTCTGCCCGTCTGATAATGATCCGGGCGACCCGCTTGAATTCGGCGACCCCTTTATTATACTCCGCGATCTCCGCCTTGACCTTTTCCTCCGTGACCCCTTCTTTCGGGACAATGACCGCCAGGACAACCTCACTCCCCCGCCGGGTCCCTGCCTTGACCTTTTCACCCAGGATGCATAGCTCCTTGATCGCCGGGCTCTTCTTGAGGGCGAATTCCAGCTCTTCCGGATAGACATTGACCCCAGAACCGGTCACGATGACATCTTTTGACCGCCCGGTAATGAAGAGGAAACCGTCGTCGTCGAGATAACCGAGGTCGCCGGTAAAGAGCCAGCCGCCGATCAGGACCCGATCGGTCAGGTCGGGCCGTTTATAATACCCCTGCATGATGTTCGGTCCGGTCCCTAAAATCTCGCCGACCGGTTCCTCGCCGGCGATCTTGACCTTGACCCCCGGGATCGGCCGCCCGGCCGAGCCGCGGCGGTTCGCCTGGAGCGTGCAGGCGGTCAGGACAGGAGAGGCTTCGGTCAAACCGTACCCCTGGATAATGGTGAAACCGAGCAGGTCAAAATTATTGATCAGTTCGGGATCGATCGCCGCCCCGCCGGAGACAAAGAATCTGATCTTTCCGCCGAACTTCTTGTGGACCATCGCGAAAAGTTTCCGGCCGATATTGACCCCGATCAGATCGCGGAAGAAGCGGGCAACAGCCAGGAGCACCGCAAAAAGCTTCCCCTTCCCGCTCTCTTCAACTTCCCGCATGATCCCGTCATAGAAGAGCTGGTAGAGGAGCGGGACGCCGCACATCACCGTCACCCCTGTCTCCTGCATGGTTTTGAGCAACACATATGATTTCAAGCTTTCAACATAGGTCACCCGGCAACCCATGTAACACTCCGCCAGGAAACCGGCGGTCGTCTCGAAAGTATGATGGAGCGGCAGGACCGAGAGAAAGTTATCGGTCGGCCCGATGTCAAAACATGAAGCGCCGCCAATGGCGTTCGAGAGAAGATTACGATGGGAGAGCATCACCCCTTTGGGCGAACCGGTGGTGCCGGAGGTATAGACGATCGCGGCCAGGTCGCCTGGCGCCACATCGTTATCAGGCGCCGGGCGCGAGGGGACAAAACTGTCATAGTTCTCCATCAGGATAACTTTCCCCTCTAGCGGGGTCCCATTGGCATAGGGGGCGAATTTGGCGGAGAGGATAAAAGCTTGCGGGGCGGAGTCCTCCAGCAAGGGGAGGATCTCTTCCCGGCTGAACATGGCATCGAGCGGGACAACAACCGCCCCCAGCGCGGTGATCGCCAGGTAAGCGATCGGCCACTCCGGCCGGTTCTCGGAGAGGAGGGCCACCCGGTCGCCTTTGTTCACTCCCAGTTCGGCCAGGAGCGACTGCAGTTTGCGGGCAAGCTCCGAAACCTCGCGGTAGGTATAACGCCGCCAGACCCCTTCACGTTTCACTTGATAGGCGATATCCGTGGCGAACTTAGTAGCGTTCCTCTCCAGGAGCTGTTTGAAGGTCAATACTTCCATTAGTAAACCATCATGCGGATGATGATCGGGCCGTAGACCGCGCTGTCTACCACGACATTGAAGACCAGGCCGATAGCCAGCGAGGTTATGAACAGAAGAAGGGTGAACCAGGGGACCCGCTCCGGCGGTGTCCCGATAATGACCGGCAGACCGAGATAGGCCAGGTAAATGCCGTATAAGCCGAAGATCTGGAGCAAACCCAAAATGGGTGAAACGGCGCAAACCCCTAATATCCAAACCGGGGTCATCGAGTAGAGAACTATCTGGGCCGCCCCTTTCAGATCTGGTTTGGATTCGCAATAGGGGGCTAGCCAGTTGATCACCCAGATCCCGGCCAGGAGACCGGCCAGATGAAAAATGAAACTGACCACCCCGCCGAACAGCGCGTCCAGGAGCGGGGCGCGGGTCACATGCCCGCCGGGGAGCTGGAAGCCGATGAGCGCCAGATTGATCACCCGGGCAACGACCGGGATCAGCGCCAGCGGGGCAGCGTAATTGACCATCAGTTCGGCCACGCCGGCCGGCTCACCCTTGATCACTCCCCATGTTTTCCGCGGCTTGAGGAGGAGAGCTTTGACCCGCTCGAACAGTTTATCCATTAAGGGGCATTTTATCATCACTATCCTTGTCAAGGCAAGGTGGCTTTGTTACAATGTCAGATGAAGAACGCCAGGAGGTTATCATTATGTTTAAACGGCTACTGATCACCAGCTTGATCCTCGCCTTGACCGTCAATTCGGCTTTTGCTTTCTTCGGTACCCGCCCGATGGGGATGGGTGGGGCTTTCACCGCGGTGGCCGACGACGCCAATGCCCCCTACTGGAACCCAGCCGGCCTTGCTCTCAACCCCGAAGTCTCCCTGACCGGCTCTACCCTGGCCAATAACCGGAACACCTGGGTCGGGGATAACGTCGCCAATCTGAAAATGTGCTACGAAACCGACATGAACCCTTTTCTCTGGATCGCCGGAGTCGGACTTGCTTCGGCCCTGGCCTTTCAGGGAGCGATGTACCTTAAAGATCAGGGGGTGTTACAGAAGAATTGGGGAAGGGGCGGTGACGGCCCTGCCCCGTCGCGTGAAGAGTCTCTCACCTCACAACTGACCAGCTCGGACGAGGTCGTCAGCCTGAAGTCGCAACTAAAGAGCGTCCTGAAAAATTTGGCCGGCGAGACCGGCTCCGCCGCCAAAGAGACGGCCAAAAGTGTCGCCCGCCACACCACGGTCAACATCGGCCTCATGCCCTGGGGAAACCCTTGGTATTACCGCGATTACGATCGGCCGACCTATTGGGAACGTCCGGCCCAGGACGAGCCAAGCACCAAAGCGCAGTTCGCTCTGGGGGTCAGCTGGTTGAACGATGTCAACAATCCGCTCGACCAGAAGACCAACTGGTACACCCTAACCCTCGCCTCCGGTTTTGAACAGCGGATCGCCGTCGGCGCCGGGGTCAACTTTTATGATCTAACCAAGATCAGCACCGATATCCGGGGGATGGGAGCCGACCTCGACCTCGGCGTGATCGCCAAGCCGGTCGAATATATCTCGTTCGGCCTGGCCACCAAGGGGGTCCTGACCACCGATTTCCACTGGCAGAACGCCCAGACAACCCGCGGCTACCAGATGCTGGTCAACGGCGGCGTCGCCGTCAAACCGATCTACTCCCTCACCCTGGCCGCCGATATGCACAATGTTTTAGGGCAGAACGGCCAAGGCTCGACCATGCACTACGGGGCGGAAGCGGTCCTTCTCCCCGGCCTCCTTGCCCGGGTCGGATTGAATGACGGGAATAAATCAGCCGGCCTAAGCCTGGCCCTCGGCAATCTGATCATCGACTACGCTATCCTTGGCGGCACTTACAACCGGACGCAAATGGTCGGAGGGACCTGGAGGTTTTGATGACCCAAGAGCTGCTCGATCCCGCCAGGCCGAACAGCTGGGAAAACCTGAAGCGCCTCTCCCCCCATGGGCAGAAAGAGTGGCTGCAAAAGAACCTCAAGGATATACTAAAGACCCTCCTGGCGCTGGCCGAGAACGGGACCGCCTACTGGAATATCATCGGCTACACCTGCATCAACAACAACCTTTACCGCGAAGCGGAGACGATCTACGACGAGCTGTTGAAGAAGAGCCAGAAACAGCATAAGAACCTTGGCCTCCCCGCTTATTTCCGCGGCATCGCCCATTTCCTGCAGGGACGGTTCCAGGAGGCTTATGCCGACTTTAAACTGGCCCACCAGAACGACCTGCAAGCCAAAAACTTCAACAGCCCGGCCGCCCCGGCGATCGCCTACATGGAAGATACTCTCTTCCCCACCCGGGAAATGATCCGGCAGAACCAGGCCAAGCTGGTCCGCGACCTCAATATCCCCCGGACCCTCGGCCATGTCATCGGGCCTAATATCCTCCGGACGATCCATAAATGGAATTCGGCCAGTCCTCTCTTCTCCAGCGGCATTTCGCAAGGCGGCGGCTATTTTCTGACCCTGCGCAACGCCCGCAACGAGATCAAGGGGATCGCCATCGATCCCGGCTACGATTTCTTCGACATTTTCCGCGACCTGGGGATGGGGATTGCCGACATCGACGCCATCATCATCACCCACGACCATGACGACCATACCGAGTCGGTCGAAGGGATCCTCTCTCTGCTGGCTAAATACAACGACCATAACGAGCAGAGAAAAAGCAAAGTGGTCGACATTTTCGGTTCGGCCGGCGTCTTGCTCAAGTTCCACGGCCTCCTCTCGGCGACCGACCCTTTCGGCAACCGGGAGATCAATTACAAGCTCCTCATCCCCGGCTCGGATGTCACCGAGATCGAGGGGGTCTCTCTGGCCGAAAAACACGGCTTCACCCTCTCCGTTAAGGCGGCCCACCATACCGAGCGCTGGACCAACCAGGAGTCTTCCGTCGGCCTGGTCATCCAAACCAACCTCCCCGGCCCCGACCGCGAGAAGCTCCGCATCGGCATCACCGGCGACACCCGTTACGAGCCGGGGATCGGCAAAGAGTACCGCGATTGCCAGGTCATCTTATTGAATATCGGTTCGGTCGAGAAAGAAGAAGGGAAATTCCTCCGCCAGCATCTCGGCATGCTCGGCTGCATCAACCTCCTCAAAGAGGCGCGCCTCGGCAAGCCGCTCCTGGCGATCCTGACCGAGTTCGGCGAGGAGTTCTCCGGCCGGCGCGAAACGATCAGCCGGATCATCGAAAATTGGGCCCAGCCAATGGAGGGGGTCAAGGCGCGCGAACTGAAAGTGATCCCGGCCGACGTCCATCTCGAGCTCCGGCTCGAGGACCTCAATATCCGCGAGTCGAAGACCGACATTTTTTTCCCCTATAACCTGATCCGGGTTGACGAAAGCGACCCGGAAATACTAAAGTATAGGTTCAATGATTAAGACAGTCGCCATCTTACGGGAGAGCAAGACCGACCGCCAGGGGCGCGAGGTCGAAAGCCGGGTGATCCTGACCCCCAGCTTGGTCGGACAACTACTCGCCGCCTGCCCGGGGTTAAAGATATTTGTCGAGAAGGACGCCGGGGCCAAGATCGACTACTCCGATGCCGCCTACGAAGCGGCCGGCGGCTGGATCTGCGGCCACGAATCGGCCTTGCAGAAAGAGCTCGTCCTCGGGGTCAAAGAAACAAGACTTGAGGACTTCCCGAAACTGCGCGACAACATCTTCCTCTCCTACCAGCATTTCGCCGCGGGGCGGGAACGGACCGAAGCCGCGCTCAAAAGCAAAACCACCTTTCTGGCCTTGGAAACAATGGATCTCGACGGGACCTTTCCCTGCCTCGCCCCGATGAGCGAGGCAGCCGCCAAGGTGATCGCCCGCCACGGCGATGAATACGCCCTCTTGAGCCGGAAGATCATCACCTCCGGTCTGCCGGAGACCGGGTTGCACGGAGTGAAGGCTGCGATCCTCGGCGGCGGGGTCGTCGGCCGGACCGCGGCCGAAGAGTTCTCCGAGCGCGGTTGTGAAGTGACCCTGCTGGAAAAAGATCAGACCAGAGTAAAAAGCCTGACCGAATATTTCAAGAAGTCAGAGATCAGGTTCCCGAAGGTCAAAGTATTGGAGATGTCGCCTGACAACCTGCGCCACGCCATCCGTGACGCTTTTTTCCTGGTGACCGCCATGTACAATTCCGGGAAGAAACCGGAGAAGCTGGTCGCCCTCGATCTTTTGAAGACGATGCGCCCCGGCGGCTGCGTCTACCCGATCGATATTGATCAGGGGGGCGGGGTTGAGGGGGTCTTTGAAACAAGTATTTTAGAACCGTTCGACCTGCCATCGATCCCCGGGACCGAGATCTTCTTTTTTGCGCCACCTAATCTCCCCTCAATGGGCGCGCGGACGACTTCGGAGGCGCTCGGCACGGTCATCCTCCCCTATGTCATAGAATTGGTCAATAAAGGGTTGGAGCAGTCAGTCGAAAATAACCGGACGATCAAGACGGGGCTTAACATTAAAGACGGCAAAATAGTCCATCCGGGGCTGAAGTCAGTCTTTCCGCTCCTTGGTCAGTAGTTCTTGATATTAAATCTCTTAAATTCCCCGGTCGGTTCCAACCAGTAGTCAGCAATCGTGTCGATCTCGCGGTCGAACTCCCGGCGGATCATCTCGAGAACTGTCTTAATGGCCTCTTCCTCCCCTTCCAGGACCAACTCCACCCGGTCATCAGGCAAATTACGGACGAAACCTGTTAAGCCGTTGGGGGCGGCCAGGCGTTCCGCCGTAAAGCGGAACCCTACCCCCTGGACCCGGCCGGCATAATGGACCTCAACGCGCTTTTGCATGGTTATCGCTCTCACCCCTATCCCCCATCCCCTTCCCCCTTAATTAAGGGGGAAGGGGAGAAGAGGGGTTAGGGGTTTAGACGCGGCCTCCGCAAAATCCCCTTTTCGGTGATAAACCCTTTGATATATTTCGCCGGGGTGACGTCAAAGGCCGGGTTATAGACCTTTATCCCGACCGGCGCGATCCTCTCCCGTCCGACGAAAAGGACCTCTTCCGGAGCCCGCTCCTCGATGACAATATCTTTACCGGAACGGCACTTCGGATCGAAAGTTGAGCTCGGTGCCGCGATATAGAACGGGACGCCGTGGACTCGGGCCAAGACGGCGGCGTTATAGGTGCCAATCTTATTAGCCGTATCGCCATTGCGGGCAATCCGGTCGGCCCCGACGACAACCAGGTCGATCTTCCCTTTAGACATCAAATGACCGATCATGTTATCGGTAATGAGGGTAAACGGTATTTTCTCTTGTTTCAATTCCCAGGCGGTCAGTTTGGCCCCTTGCAGGCGGGGGCGCGTTTCGGCGGCATAAACGTGGATCTTCTTCCCTGCTTCGTGCGCCGCCCGGATGACCCCAAGAGCGGTCCCATAATCGACCGTCGCCAGCGCCCCGGCGTTGCAGACGGTCAGGATATTCATCCCGCGCCGGACCACTTTTGACCCATGCCGGCCGAGCGCCCGGTTGATCGCCACATCTTCATCCGCTAACCTCCGGGCAGCCGATAAGAGAAGTTTTTTCAGTTTGGGCAGAGGCAAACCGGCTCCAGCCCGGGCGACCGCCAACATCCTCTCTACCCCCCAGCGGATATTGACCGCGGTCGGACGGGAAGCGATCAACTTTCGGGCTGTCCCTTTCAGGTCGTTAACGCCGAGGACCATCCCGAAGGCCGCGGCCACCCCTAACGCCGGCGCCCCCCGCACCTTCATCGTCTTGATCGCCCGGACCACTTCCGCCGCCGTCTTGAGGTCGATCAAACGTAATTTATGGGGCAAGGCGTTCTGGTCGATCATCCTGACCTTATTATTTAACCAGGTTATTGTTCGTGTCATAGTCTGTTCATTTCCCCCTTTATGTATTATAATTTTATCATGAGAAAGACAATTATTGCGTTACTAACCGTCTGTTTGCTCGCCCCTCTCTCCCTGGCTATCGACAGCCCGGCCGACCAGGCTTATATCAACCTCCTCTTTTACAAGCATAACAAGCTTGAGCTGGTCACGAAAAAACGGTTGATCGACGAGAAGAGGAACTACAGCAACACCGATATCAACTCGACCACCTTATCCTGGGAGGCCTACTCGAACACTTCGACTAACATTTCCACCAATTCCTACTCCCGCTCTGAAGTGAAAGAGGTCAATGACTGGTTCATTTACATGGGCGGGATCAACGAATTGAACGATTGGGATTTTCTCCAGTTGCTCGGCGAACAGCAGGAACTCGCCCGGATCACCGTTCTGGAAGACGGTAAAGCGAGAATGAGGACGATCGGTAACGTCTTTATCGGCGGCGGCGTGCTCGCCATGCTGGGGGCGGTCGCCCTCTCCTCGGGATCGTCACTGGCGACCGGCGGCGCGCTGGGCATGACCGCCGGCTTTTTCTTGAGCGCCTTTAACCTGACCCCGGCCCATTATATCCGGCCGGAGTACGCGCAGGCCAAGATCGATCAATACAATATCGCCCTGAAGAGGAAACTGAACCTGCCGCTGAACCTTGATTAATTCAGTTGGCTTAAGAAAGATTCAGCGACGATCTTATCATCCAGCGGCACTTTCTTCCCGGCAAAATCTTGGTATTTTTCGTGTCCCCGCCCGGCGATCAGGACAATGTCTCCGGCTTTAGCTAAGGAGAGCGCCTTTTCGATGGCTTGCTTTCGGTCGATGATCGCTTCGTTCACCCCTAACCCCTCTCTCCCCTTCCCCCTTAATAAGGGGGAAGGGGATGGGGGATAGGGGTCTGTCCCGGTCATGACTTCTTTTATTATCTCTGCCGAGTCTTCCCCATGCGGATCGTCGGTCGTTATGATGACAACATCGGCTAAGCGGGCGGCGATCTCCCCCATCATCGGCCTTTTGGCGCGATCGCGATCGCCGGGACAACCGAAAACCAGGATCAACTTTCCTTTGGTAAACGGCCGGTAAGTCTCCAGCAATTTGGTCAAGCTGTCGGGCGAGTGGGCAAAATCGACGATCACCCGGAACTTTTGGCCGGCGACAATCTCTTCCTGCCGCCCGGGGATGACCTTGACCGCTTCGATCCCCGCCTTGATGACCGACGGCCTGATCCCGAGCGAGAGGCCGCACTGGTAGGCGGCCGTTATATTGTAGGCGTTATGCCGGCCGATCAGCGGCGTCCTGATCTCGCTGGCGTTGATCTTCAGCTTCATTTCACGGCCACGAATATCGATATCGCTGACGTCGGTATCAAACTCGTTATGCTTCGTGCTTCTTAATTCATGTTTGGCCTGGTGCAGGCCATAGGTCACGACTTCCCCCGCCACCACCCCAATCATGGCCGCCCCGGCCGGGTCATCGACATTGACGATCGCCACCGCCTCGCGATCAAGCCTTTCGAACAACTTCCGCTTGGCGGCAAGATACTCCTCCATCGTCTTATGGTAATCAAGGTGATCGTGGGTCAGGTTGGTGAAGATCGCCACGGCAAACTTGCAGCCGTGGACCCGCTCCTGGGCCAGGGCGTGGGAAGAGACTTCCAAGACGCAATGGGTGTACCCCTCTTTGACCAGGTGAGCGAGTTCAGCCTGCAAGTCAGCCGATTCGGGGGTCGTCATCGCATTGGTGATCGTGCCGATCAGCTCCGCCTTGAAACCGGCCGTGTTAAGGATCGAGCGGACCAAATATGAAACTGTCGTCTTACCCTTGGTCCCGGTCACGCCGATCAGCTTTAACTTTTTGGAGGGGTGGCCGTAGAACTCGGCCGCCATTTCGGCCAAGGCTATCCTGGCCGACGGGACCAATTTAAACTCGACCCCCGCAGGGACAGCAACTTCTTTCTCCGCCACAATAACCTTGGCCCCATTGGCAATCGCCTGGGGGACAAACTCCACCCCATCGTGCTTCTGGCCGGGGATGGCCACGAAGGTATCACCGGGCTTTACTTTACGGGAATCATACGCAATGCTCATAAATGACTAATGTCTAATGACGAATGACTAATTAATGTCCACCAAATCCACATGCTATTTAATCGAGCCCCTTTTTAGCTTTAATTATTATTGACGCCAGTATCCTCGTGATCTCTCGACTTTCAGATAACAAACCTACAAGTTCTATATTATTATCAGGATGATGAATGAACTCCGCTCCTCGCAGAACTTCCAGCCAGTATTCGGTTTCCTGAGCCTCTTTTTTGGCGATCGTCACTTTATTAACAAAATCTTTCCTGGAACTTGCGCCATCAGCTTCTTTCATATTCGCGCCAATAGAAGTCGCGCTTCGCAATAGTTGCTTTGCCAAGACTTCAAAGGCCATATCCTTGGCTATCTTCCTAACAAATTTAGCCACCCTGATCGCGAATGATAACGTTCTGTCCTGTATTTCCATATTATTTTATTAGCATAGTGTTTGGCTTTCCACCATTAGTCATTAGACATTCATCATTAGTCATTCAGAAAGAGAGTCTTCAATTTTACCTTTGGTAATCAAACTTCTGGCCCCCTGCAGCCAGGCGACGCCGTGCTCAAAGCCGAAATGGAGGAGCGGGCTGATGGGGAAGTCGTAGGCGCCGATATACTTGACCAGCTCGCCGTTGAACCCCTTCTTGAAGCGATAGACGCCAAAGAGCGGGTGCCCGGCGTGCGGATTGGCCGGGATCCCCCAGAGATCGTACTCTTTGTACCCCTGCTCTTTCGCCCACTTGATCACTTCCCAGTGGAGGAGATGGTTCGGCATGACCTTGCGGTATTCCGAAGCCGACGCGCCGTACATATACCAGATCTTCTTGCCGAAAGCGAAAATAATGACCGCGGCGACCGGTTTCCCCTCAAAATAAGCGATAAAATTGGTCCCGTGTCCGGCGGCAAAGAGGACGTCGCGTATCCGCTGATAGTAAACAAGCGGGTGGACCAGGAAGTTGTCGCGTTTAGCCGTGATTTGGTAGAGCTCATGAAAAGTAGCGATCCCTTTGGCGGTGTTATCTTCCTTGACCGTGACCCCTTTCCGCTCCGCCAAACGGATATTGTAGCGGGTCTTCTCTTCACAGTTCTTCATGATCTCATCGAGGTCGCGTTCCAGATCGAGAATATAAGTGGCCCGCGGCTGGACCTGCTTGAGGGACGGTTCAAAACCGAGCCCGATAATGTTCCGAAGCTGGTCGGCCGCCCCTTCCGGCAGCTCCGGGTCGATCTTAAGCGAGATGGCGTGGTTCCTTTCCGCCTCTTTCTCGACCGCCTCCATCAGAGCGTGCATCAACTCCTTGTCGTAGAAATTGACGATCGGCCCGCGCGGGGCGTAAAAGAGGGAATGGCGGATAAGCGGGATATCCCGTTTAAGAATGGAGATGCCGGCCAGGATATTATCGTTCTCTTCCAGGACAAGGCGGAGCGGCCGCCAGCCGAAATTGGCTTTCAGCTCCCCCCATTCGTATGATTGGAGGATGGAACTGTACGGGGAATTGGCGACAAACTGGTTCCAACGCTCTTTTTCCGGGAAGGTAATTATTTTTGAGTTCATCCGTGGTACAATTATATCATGATTCTAGTCATCGATAATTATGACTCGTTCACCTACAACCTGGTGCAATACTTGGGGGAACTCGGCGCCCGGATCGAGGTCCGCCGCAACGATGAGACCACGATTGAAGAGATCGCTCGGCTTAAGCCGGAGCGGATACTCATCTCCCCCGGCCCCGGGACACCGTCAGCGGCGGGCATTTCCGAAGAAGTTATCCGCCGTTTCGCCGGCCAACTTCCCATATTGGGTGTTTGCCTCGGCCACCAGGCGATCGGCGAAGTGTTTGGGGGTAAGATCGTCCGCGCCGGCCGGATCATGCACGGCAAGACCTCGGAGATACACCATGATGACCGGGGTGTTTTTAAAGGTTTGCCCAACCCTTTTATCGCCACCCGCTACCATTCGCTCTTAGTGGAGAAAAGATCGCTTCCGCCGGAGCTCGAAATTTCCGCCTGGACAAAAGAAGGGGAGATAATGGGCCTGCGGCACAAGCAGTTCAAGGTTGAAGGGGTCCAATTCCATCCGGAATCTATTCTGACTTCTTCGGGGAAGCAGCTCCTGGCGAACTTTTTGTCTCTTTAACTTCGGTCTTCGGTCCTCTGTCTTCAGTCTTCTGCCCTCTATCTTCACTCTTTGGTCTGTGGTCTGTAGTCTTAGTTTTATAGTCCGTCACATGAAAACCGGTCCCCTTGAAGATGATGCCCGCCGCCGAGATCAGCCGCTTGATCGGCCCTTTGCATTCGGGGCAGAATTTGAGCGGCTCTTCCGATATTTTCTGCATTACCTCGAAGATATGGCCGCATTTTCCACACTTGTAATCATAGAGAGGCATAAAACTATTATATCACAGGCGAGGAATTCGCTTTGGGCGAGTAGACTCCGGGGAGGCCCGGCAGTTCGCGCATATTGTCCCGTACCTTGTCGAACTGATCCTGCAGGGAGGACATGAAGTCCGGTTTAGCTTTATCTCCACCCGACTTAACGCCAGTTGGAGACGATTGGGACGATATTGACTTGCCGCCAATTCGATCCATCATATTACACTTACTTATCGGTCAAAAACGCCCAAAACTTGCGTTAGCAGGTGGAAACACAACCCATATAGAAAAAAGCAGCGCTTAGAGATATTTTTTGAGCGCTTCCGGGACTTCGAATGTCCCGTCGGCTTTTTGGTAGTTCTCTAAGATAGCGGCAAAACAGCGGCCGACGGCCAGGCCGGAACCATTCAGCGTATGAACGAACTCCGGTTTAGACTCCTTTTCCTTCCGGTAGCGGATCCCCGCCCTTCTCGCCTGAAATGATTCGAAATTAGAGCAGGAAGAAATTTCCCGATAAGCATTCTCGCTTGGGAACCAGACCTCGAGATCATACGTTTTGGCCGAAGCAAAACCCATATCCCCCGTGCAAAGCTCGACGACCCGGTAAGCAAGGTCGAGTTTCTGCAAAACCATCTCCGCGTCATGGGTCAAGCTCTCCAATTCCTCGTACGACGTCTGCGGCTCGACGAACTTGACCAATTCAACCTTGTTGAACTGATGCTGGCGAATCATCCCTTTAACATCTTTGCCATACGAACCAGCCTCGCGGCGGAAACAGGGGGAGAAGCAGCAATGCTTGATCGGCAATGAGGCCGCCGGCAATATCTCCTGGCTGTAAAGATTGGTTACCGAAACCTCGGCGGTCGGGATCAGGTATAACTCGTCGTCGCGGCAGCGAAAAAGATCTTCCTCGAACTTCGGCAGTTGCCCTGTCCCCCGCAACGCTTCCGGCTTGACCAGGACCGGGGCCAGGACTTCAACATAACCGTGCTCCTTGGTGTGCAGGTCGAGCATAAAGCTGATCAGCGCCCGTTCGAGCGCCGCCCCTAATCCTTTATAGACGACAAACCGGGAGCCGGAGAGCTTGGCCGCGCGGTCAAAATCGAGGATACCCAGTTTCTTGCCGATCTCATCGTGGGATAAAGGCTTGAACTTGAATTCCGGTTTCCGGCCCCAGCTCCTTATTTCCCGGTTGTCGGCGCTGTTTTTCCCGACTTTGACGGAGGAATGGGGAACGTTCGGCATGGTCATTGTAATCTCGGCCAGCTGGGCTTCGCTCGCCGCCAGCTCTTCCTCCAATGACTTGATCTTAGTGGAAAGCTCTCTTGTTTCGGCGATCAGGCCGGCGGCATCCTGCTTTTCTTTCTTCAAGACCGCGACCCGGTCGGAAGCACTGTTCCGCTTCGCCTTGAGTTCATCTACTTTAACGGTCAACTTGCGCCACTCGGCGTCAACTTCGAGAAATTTATCGACCGCCCCCGTATCCGCCCCGCGATTTTGCAACCCCTGGCGGACAGCTGTCGATTCAGTTCGAACGAATTTTGGGTCTAACATGCTTATTATTCTATCACTTTCGTGAAGCTAATCAATCCGATAAAGGCGGTGGCGGCGGCCAGCCACATCAGCACGGGGAAATCCCAGTAATTTAACAGCCAGCCGGCCAGGAGGGGACCAATGATCGCCGTAAAGTTGACGATGGCGTTGAGCAGACCGATGACGCTCGCTTTTTCGCGGTTCTCTTTTAACAGCTCCTGCTGGGTTCCCACCTGCAAGGCTGAAAAGGAAGCCCCCAAGAGGAGTTGGACTGGCAGGACGACCCAGATCGTCGGCGCCACGGCGTACAGGACAAAAACGATGACCGAGGTCAGCAGGCCGATATTGATCAAAGAGAGGTTCCGGAAACGCTCAACATGCTGCATGATGAAGAATTGGGAGCCGAGGTTAAGGAAATAGGTCACGCCGATCAGCATTTTGTCGGCCCCCAGCGCGATCAGGAAGAGGGGGAAGACCGACCAGGTCGCCTGGGCGCCGACCGCCCGCATAAAGTAGGGAAAGTAGATCCGAAAATTCTTTTTGACCAGCCTGACCGGGAAGAGCGAGCTCCCCCGCTCCTGGCAGATATCCTTCAGGGATAACGAAGAGAGGTAAGAGACCAGGAACATCGCCCCACTGAGCATAAAGATGACGTTATAGGCGCCGACCAAACCGGCCACGACCGAACCGAAGGCCCAGCCGAGCGAAGTGTAAGCATTGAACATCCCCATCCGCCCGGCTCGCTCTTCGTAAGCGTAGACCGCCAAAGCTGCCGGGAAGGTCCCCGCCGCCGCCCCAGCCAGGGCTCGGACCCATAAGAGGGAAAAGAGATCGGTCATCCAGAGTTGCGCCAGGAAACAGACGGCGGAAAAAAGGAAGCCATATTGGACCATCCGCCGGATGCAGAAACGGTCGGCCATGATGCCAAAAAAGTAGTTGGACGCGAAGTAAGTCAGGTTAAAGATGCCGACCGCCAGGCCGATCTCGAACGGGCTCGCCCCAAACTCCTTGGCCATGACCGGGATGAAGATGGCGGAAGCAAAGATCGCCGCGTTATTGAGGAACTGGATCAGGTTCGACTTTTCCATTTGGCCTTATTTCTTGTTAGAATTTTTAATTAAAGTTGTGCCGCCCTGCACAAAAGAGGTAATTGCAGCAGTCATAGTGCCCTGACCTGTTGCTGACACGGCTATCCCAATAATACTTAATTCAGCCCTGATCGCATCTGCTGTTTTATAGTCTTTAGCTGCCCTCGCCCTGTCCCAAGCATCAACCTTTTCCTTAACCCCAGGCCTTTTTGTCACATCTTCAATTTCAACTACTAAGCCTAAAACATCACACAATTTAATCGTGGTTTCTCTCATCAGCGATAAACAATCTTTTTCCATTTCCCCGTCATCCAAAGCATGGTAGCAATAAGCGATCATTTCAAATATTGCGGCGATCGCCCCGGCAGTATTAAAGTCGTCATCCATGAAAGCCTTAAACTTGTCCCGGTAAGGCTGAAGCTCTTCGTCCAGGTCTTCGATCTCAATCACCATCTCTCCGGCCGTCGTGCTTTTAGTCAGAAGAAAATCAAGCTTGGCGATAAATTGGCGGAGTTTTTCGAATCCTTCCCGGGCCGCCGTCACTTCGGTCTCGCTAAAATTGATCGGACCACGATAATGCGTCAAAAGAAGGAAAAACCTGACCGCCATCGGCTCGAACTTCTGGAAAATATCCCTTAGGGTAAAAAAGTTGCCGAGCGACTTGCTCATCTTCTCTTTATTGGTCGTGACAAAACCATTATGGAGCCAGTACTTTACCCAGGGGACTTTCCCGGTCAGCGCTTCGGTCTGGGCGATCTCGTTCTCGTGGTGGGGAAATTCCAGGTCGAGCCCTCCCCCGTGGATATCGAATTGCTCGCCGAGATATTTGGTCGACATGACCGAGCATTCGATATGCCAGCCGGGACGCCCCGCTCCCCAGGGACTCTCCCAGGACGGCTCGCCCGCCTTGGCTTTCTTCCAGAGGGCAAAATCGAGCGGGCTCTTCTTATTCTCGTCCGCTTTGACCCGCGCCCCCGCTTCCTGGTCCGACATCTTCCGGCCGGAGAGCTTCCCGTAGCCGGCAAATTTCTCCACCTCAAAATAAACGCCGTCTTCGAGCAGATAAGCGTAACCCCCATCGACCAGGCCGCCGATCCATTTGATCATTTCCGGGATATGCTCGGTCGCTTTCGGATAATTAGTCGCCCGTTTGATGTTCAGTTTATCCATGACCTCAAAATATGAGGCTATATATTTCTCCGTTAACTCCGAACTCGGAGCTCCTAACTCATTACTCTTTTTGATTATCTTGTCATCGATGTCGGTGAAATTCTGGATGTGGGTGACCTGGTAACCGGAAAACTCGAGGTAGCGCCGGATAATGTCGAAGGTGACGTAAGCCCGGCCGTGGCCGAGGTGGCACTCGTCATACGGCGTCACGCCGCAAACGTACATCTTGACCTTGTCCGGCTCGAGGGTCTGGAACTCTTCTTTTTGCCGCGTCAGGGAGTTAAAAACTTTCATTTGTCCTTTGTGGAAACCGGAAACTAAACGTCTCGGTTTCCAGGAAGCCGCGACGTTTAGTCGCAGGATTCCTGGTTATTTAAGGTTCTCTTCCAGCGCCTTGATCCGGTTATTTAACTCGTCGAGCGCCTTGTGGATCGGGTCCGGCAGGGCGCCGTGCTCGAGCGGGTCCAGGCGGCGCCCCTCCTGCTTCAATATCCAGGCGGGATTGCCGACCACGGTCGTATCCGGCGGCACATCTTTGGTCACGACCGCGCCGGCCCCGATCCGTGAATTGTCCCCGACCTTGATCGAGCCAAGAACGATCGCCCCGGCGCCAATGACGACATTATCCCCGATGATCGGATGCCGCTGGCCCTTTTCCTTACCGGTTCCGGCCAGGGAAACCCCTTGGTAGAGCATCACGTCGTTGCCAATGATCGTCGTTTCGCCGATAACGACCCCGTTGCCATGATCGATAAAAAAGCGCCGCCCGATCGTCGCCCCGGGATGGATCTCGATCTGGGTGAACCAGCGCATTAACTGCGAGATAAAGCGCGGCAAGACCGGTATCCGCCAGGTATAGAGGAGATGGGAGAAGCGGTGGACCCAGATCGCCCAAAGCCCCTGGTAAAGCAAAACCTCCAGGATATTCTTCGCCGCCGGGTCTTTCTCAAATATTACCTTAATATCGTCTATCATGGTTCACTTCCTGTCAAAGAATGGGTTCTTGGCCGAGACCGACAACGGTATTCCGTACGCCACCACGACCTCGTTCCCCAGCAACTTCAGATCAACTGCCGCCCGCCCGACACTGTACATGACGCGGTTGTCGACCCGATGGTCGGCCGCGACGGAGACCGCCGAACCGACGGCGATCCCCAGGTCACCGGTATTATAAGCGCAGACCGCCCCCGCCCGCTCCGCCTCGTCACAGCCGGCGTACCCGCAGAAAGAGCAATAGCGCAAACCGACCACTTTCTTTTTTGTGCCGATCAGGACGATCGCCTGGGCGCTCTTGATATTTTCCGAGTCGCGCAGGAAAGTGTTATGGTTCTCCCGCTCGCCGATCTCTTTCATTTTAGCGGCTAGGCGCTCAATCTCGTTCCCCTTCAGGACGGCGATCTCGAGCAGATCGAGGCCGCGCGCTTTTGGCGCGGTCCGCGCCGCCAAGGCCATCTCCTCCGCTATCCGTTCGACCGCGACCGCGCGAAAATCCTCTTCCGATCTGATCATTTATTTGGTTTCGGCCCGGTGTTTGATCGCGATCTCGGCCATATGCTTGCCGGCGGTAAAATACGGTGAGATGACCCGGTTGGCCCCGGCCTTCTTCAGCTTCTCTTCGGAATCGGGGTAGCCGGCCCGGGCGATGATGTACAGGTCCGGGTTAAGGGCCCGCGCGGAGAGGGTCACAAAGACGTTGGCGGTATCGGAGTCAGCCGAAGCGATCAACCCCTTGGCATGCTTGATGCCGGCGTTAAGCAGGATCTTGTCAGTGGTGATATCCCCGAGAATATAGGGGATATTCATCGCCGCCATCTCTTCGGCAGTTTCCGGCTTGCTGTCAAGCACCACGTGCGGGATCTTCGCTTCCGCCAGCTCGACCGCTATCTGGTGTCCCACCCGGCCGAAACCGCAAATGATGTAATGGTTCCTCATTTCGGCAATAGTTTGCTCCATCTTCTTTTTCCTCCTGTAACCGACGATTTGCCCTTCAATGATGATCTCGATAAACTGACCGACCGTGTAAGCGACGGTCGCCACCCCGACCAGGATAATGGCAATGGTCAGCAGCCGCCCGGCGGAGTTCAGCTCGTGAACCTCGCGGAAGCCGACGGTCGACAGGGTAATAACGACCATGTACAAGGCGTCAAGGAAAGACCACCCCTCGATCTTCATGTACCCGGCTACTCCCAGGATAATGATCGCCAGGATCAAGAGCCCCGGAATGATCAGCCGCCGCAACGGATTGGTCCTTAAATATATTGGGTTCATTTTAATAAAAACACCGTAAAATCCCCCGCGTGATAATCGTGCCTCATGATATACCGGTTGCAAGTGAACCGGATGATCCGGATGATCTCTTCCGGCTGGAAGAAAAAGTAACGCCCCGCGTTCAGCTCTTCCGGATCGGCGGCCGGGAGCGACCCCTCGCTCAAGAAATTGACCGCCAGGCCGCAACCGGCCAGGTCATACATACGGTAAAGCATTTCCTTGACGAAATCAAGATGGGCCGCCTGGTCGATCGTCCGGACATTGAAAATGCCGGAACAAAATATATAGTCAAAAGAAGGAAGATGGCGCTCCGCCATGATGTCTTTCAGCTCGAATTTGGCATCGGGATACTTCTTCCGGGCGGTCTCAATTATCTTCGGAGCAATGTCATAGCCGGTATAGTTCAGCCGCTGGCGGGCGACCAACCCTTCCGCCTTAAAATAACCGTAAAGGTCGCCAAAACCACAGCCGACGTCAAGCAGCGACACCCCGTTCATTTTCTTCCCGTAGATAAAGATCTCCTGCAAGATCTTGAAACGGAGACGCTGGCTCTCGGGCGAATTCCAGTCAAGCGCCTTAAAACTACTGCCGTGTTCGGCTAGTAACCCTTCGTAATAATCGATCTGGGCCTGTTTCATGCTGGTTTAGATCAACCCGTCCTTGATCATTCTTTCCGCGATCAGGACCGCGTTATAAGCCGCTCCCCGCCGCAGGTTGTCGGAGACTATCCACATTTCCAGACCATTTTCTTGGGAGATGTCTTCGCGGACACGGCCGACCAGGGTTTCGTTCCTGCCGACGCAATCGATCGGTGTCGGATATACGCCTTTGGCTGGATCGTCCATTATTTTGACATCGGCGAAGTTACCCATCAGTTTTCTGGCTTCGGCCGCCGAGAGCTTCTTTTTGGTCTTGATATTGACCGATTCCGAATGGCCGATCACGACCGGCACCCGCACCGTCGTCGCGGATACCTTGATCGAATCGTCTTCAAATATTTTTCGCGTCTCGTTGACCATCTTCATCTCTTCCTTGGTGTAGCCGTTGTCCGTGAACTGGTCGATCTGCGGCACAACGTTAAAAGCGATCCGCCTAAAAATGCATTTTGCTTCCACTTTGGCGTTCGGGTCGGCCAGCAAAGCTTTGCTTTGGGCCATCAGCTCCTCTACCGCTTCTTTTCCCCAGCCCGAAACCGATTGATAGGTAGAAACTACGATCCGCTCTATCCCCACGGCGTCATAGATCGGCTTCAGCGCCAGGACCAGCTGGGCGGTCGAGCAGTTCGGGTTGGCGATAATCCCTTTATGCCGTTTGATCGCCTGCGGATTGACCTCGGGAACGACCAGCGGGACGTTCGGGTCCATCCGGAAATGGCTGGTGTTGTCGATCACGATACAGCCCCGTTTAACGGCCTCCGGGGCTAACGCGGCCGACGGTTTGGCCCCGGCCGAAAAAAGGCCGATCTCCATCCCTTCGAATGAGCTCGGTGCTGCTAATTCAACCGTATATTCCTTCCCCTGGAAAGTCACTCGGCTCCCGGCCGTCCGCTCGGACGCCAGCGGCAGGAACTTATTGACCGGGAAATTCCTCTGTTCCAGGACCTTCATCATCTCTTTCCCCACCATCCCCGTCGCCCCTAATACGCAAACGTTATATTTTTTCATTTAGACCACCTTCCCTTCAAAAAAATCCGCGACTGCTTTGACCGAGATACCAGGAGCCTTTGGCTGGTCGCTGATCACGCATTCGATCGGGACCTTATGCCCCAGCACTTCGCGGATCGACTCTTCCAGGGACTCCTTATTTTTCGCCTCTTCCAACCGGTCCTTGTGGAAGGAATAACCCTTTTTAAAACCGATGACCAGCTTACCTTTACCGTTCAGCTCGAGCGGTTCACCTTCATGCAGGGAGACAAAACCATACAAGCTCTTTTTCCGCATCGCTTCGAGGATCTGCGGCCAGTGATGCTTGACCTCATTAAGTTTCTGGTCGGACCCGGTCACAACCGCACCGGCACGTACCGCCACGTCAGACGCCGGACGCATCTCTACCGCCGGTTGGGGCGCGGTTGCGGCCGCCTCGGGTTTCGTTGCCATCACCGTCACCGGTTCTCCCAGCATCTCAACCAAAGCCACTTCCAGGACTAATCTAGCGTAAGGGTGCCACTTCATGTCGAGTTCGGCGCGCGAGAGGGCCCGCAGGACCGCTTTGACCCGTTCTAAACTGAATTGTTTCGCCTGTTCGCCCAATCTTTCCAACTGGTCGGCGGTCAATTCCAGGGCATCTCCCGAACCAGCCTTGAGATGGAGTAAATTTCTGAAATGGAGTACTAACTCACGGGTCACCTGCTGCATCGCCCGCCCCTCTTCGACCGCCTTTCTGACCAGGGTCAGGACCGCGGTAATATCGCCGGCCGAAACCGCCTGGCCAAAGCCAAAGAGGAGCTCCTCATCGGCCGTGCCGAGCAGGGTCACCACGTCGTCGTAGCCGATCTTGTCGCCGCAGAAAGAGGCCAGTTGGTCCAGCAAAGAGATGGCGTCGCGCATCGCCCCTTCCGCCGAGCGGGCGATCAGGTCGAGCGCCTTATCATCGATTAAGATCTTTTCCGCCGCGGCGATCTTTTTCAATTGTCCCTTGATCTCGGCCAGCTTGATCCGGCCAAAGTCGAGCCGCTGGCAGCGGGAAGCGATCGTTAGCGGCACTTTTTGCGTCTCGGTCGTCGCCAGGACAAAAATAGTGTGGGCCGGCGGCTCCTCCAGCGTCTTGAGCAGGGCATTGAACGCTTCCGCCGTCAGCATGTGGACTTCGTCGATGATATAGACCTTGTAGCGGCCCTCGAGCGGCGCGTAGCGGACCCGCTCGCGCAGTTCCCTGATCTCGTCGATGCCGCGGTTGCTGGCCGCGTCGATCTCGGTGACGTCGACCGACTGGCCGCTCTTGATCTTTTGGCAATTGGCGCACTTACCGCACGGGTTTGGCGTCGGCCCTTCCTGGCAGTTCAGCGCTTTGGCTAAAATACGGGCGGTCGAGGTCTTCCCCGTCCCGCGCGGGCCGGAGAAAAGATAGGCATGGGCGAGGCGGTCATGCTTGATGGCGTTCTGCAGCGTCTGGACAATGACCGGCTGGCCGACGATCTCGGCAAAATCCTGCGAGCGCCATTTGCGGTAGAGGGAAACGTAGCTCATCGGTAAACCCTCGGCACTCTTTTGCCGATCGCACAGACGACCTCGTAAGAAATGGTCTCTTCTAGCCCGGCGATCTCATCGGCCGAGATCCCCTGCCCGTTCTGCGCCCCGATCAGGATGACGTCGTCCCCCATTTCGACCTTGTTATCGCCGACATTGACCAGGGTCAGGTCCATCGAGATCCGCCCGACGACCGGATAGCGTTTCCCGCGGATCATGACTTGGCCGCGGTTGGAGAGCCGCCGGCTGTAACCGTCGGCGTAGCCGACCGGGACCGTGACAATGGTCGTTTCGGTCGGGGTCACGTAGGTACTGCCGTAGGACAACGGCGTTCCGGCCGGAACTTTTTTCAAATAAGTGACCCGTGATTTGAAAGAGAGCGCCGGCTGGAGATTGATCAGGCGGCGCGAATTACCTTGCGGATAAAGGCCGTACATCATTAACCCAACCCTGACCAGGTCGAGATGGGTCTCCGGGTGGAAAAGGGTCGCCGCCGAATTAGCCGCGTGCTTGAGCGGGACCCAGCTGACGCGCGTGATTATCTGCTGGAACTTCTGGAACTGGTCGGCGGTGAAAGTGTCTTCCGGATCTTCCGCCTTGGCAAAATGGGTGAAGAGCCCTTCCACCGTCACCGCGGGGAGGGAAGTTACTTTGGTGATAAAGGCGACCGCTTCCGACGGCAAAACGCCGACCCGTCCCATGCCGGTATCGACTTTGACGTGGACTTTGACATTTTTATGGCGCTTGACCGCTTCATCCGAGAGCGCCTTCGCTTCGGAAAAGGAATAAATAGTCTGGGTCAGGTCATGCTGGATGACCTCATCGGCCGCCGAAGTCGGTGATTCGGTCAGGATGAGGATCGGCGCCAGTATCCCCGCCTCGCGCAGCTCCAGCGCCTCTTTAACGTTCGCCACGCCAAGGTAATCGGCCCCCGCGGAGACCGCCGCCCGGGCGACCGCCGGCGCGCCGTGGCCGTAGGCGTTCGCCTTGACCACCGCCATGAACTTGCAGGCTGGCGCCAGGAGCCGCCGGATCTCGGAGATATTGTGTTTGATCGCCGCTAAACTAATTTCCGCGTAGGTGTTCATTTTTTAACGCCTCAACATATTCATCCGGCAGGGTCACTTCGCCTAATTTTATTTCCCGGCCGCAGCCGCTCCCATGATAATCCGATCCGCCGGTCACCAGCAGCCCCTGTTTCTTCGCCAAACCAACATAACGCGCGATTTCCTCTGGAGAGTACCCGGTATAATACGCTTCGATCCCGCGCAAACCCTCGGCCACCAGTTGCGGGATCATTTCGTCGCAATTCGAGATCCGCGGGTGGGCAAAAACGGCCAGCCCTCCTGTCCGCTGGACCAATTTTATCACTTCGGCCGGTTTGAGCTGGTAATGCGGCACGTACGCCGGCCCGCCATCTTCGAGATAACGGTTAAAAGCTTCCTTAAAACTGCTAACCTCGCCCAGCTTGACCAGCGCCAGGGCGACATGCGGCCGGCCCGGCGCCTTGTTAGCGGCCAGGTTAAAAACATCTTCCGGGCCGATCTTGACCCCCAAGGCCTGCAGTTTCTTGACGATCTTATGGATCCGTTTGACCCGGTCGGCCTGGATCTCCTCCAGGACGGCGGTCAGCTCGCGGTCCTGATGATCGATAAAATAACCAAGAATATGGACCTGCGCCCGCGGTGAATCGGTCGTGAACTCGATCGCCGGGACAACCTCGACGCCAACTTCACTCCCGCGCCCCCTCGCCCGGTCGATACCGTCGACCAGATCATGGTCGGTCAGGGCGATCGTCTTCAGCCGGGCCGCCGCCGCCAGGTCAACCAGCGCCTCCGGGGTATCGGTCCCATCGGACAGGTTGCTGTGCATGTGCAGGTCGGCCGGCATTGCTGAATTATAACAAATTTACGGCCGGTGGTAAATGACGCTAAGGGCGGGCCGAGATCGAGGTCAGGACCAGATAGTCAAAGACCTGGGGGGAGACTTCCAGGCCGAGCAAACTTTGGGTAAAAGCCTGGGCGGCCACGTCGCTTAATCCCTTGATCGTCTTTTCGATAACGAGCGGTCCGAGCTGGAAGAGCTTGAACTTGAACCGCTTGTAAACCTCGCCGATCCGCTCCGCTTCGATGTGGTGGAAGAGCTCGTGGGCGACGACCAGTTTCAACAAACGCTCCGAGAGTTCCTTGGAATGGACTTCGCGCAGCAGCTTCTCGTGAAAGCGCCGGGAGATGGCGATCTCGCGGCTCTCGCGCCGGTATTCGCTCCGGGTCAGCGATTTCTTCTCCTCGCCGTGGATCCGCAAACCCATCTTCACGGCGATCTTGCGGGGGTCGTCGGTGTTGTACTCGGCCGCCACCCAGCTGGCCGCCTCGTCGCCGATCGCCAGGACCTGTTTGACCAGCCGGTTCTTCTCCTCTTCCGGCAGCTTAAGAAAGAACTTGTCCCGGGCCAATTCCAGGAAAGCCAAGGCGATCCGGTTTCGCTCGCAGAGGGAACTCGCTTTTTTCTTATTCATAGATCCTGATCATCCGGTCGTTTATTTTACCACCATTGATCTCGACCTGCACGTAATTATAGTAGCCGCCAAACTCGGGCGGGAGATGGAGCGGCGAACCGGCCCCGCCGGAGACGATGTAAACCACCCCGGTCTTTTCACTCCGGGCATAGCCGTGGATATGCCCGGCAAAGACATAGTCGACCCGGTATTTCTCGAACAGTTTTTGCAGTTCTTCGGTCACCGCCCGGCCCGACATGATGTAATCCTGGTAGATCTCCGAAGGGTCAAAGACCGGCTTGTGCATAAAAACGAATTTATGGCGCGCCCCCGGCCTGGCCAGTTCCCCCTTCAACCACTTGAATTGGGCGCTGTCAAAACTTTCGCGGAAGGCGTTATTAATGACGATGAACCGGTCACCGTCGTAAGTGAAAGAATAATTGAGCGGCCCGAAAGTCTTGAGAAAGGTCCGCCACCCGCCGCTCATCCCGTCATGGTTCCCCAGCGCGTGATAAACGGGGTATTTCAGCCGGGCGATCACTTTCTGGTAGGCGGTATATTGTTCCGGCCGGCCGCTGGCGATAAAATCGCCCGTATTGACCGCCAGGGCGATAGCCGGGCCTCGGTTCAGCTTAGCGATCAGGTCTTGAAAAATCTGGTCACCGCCGGTCGAGTCACCGAAGACCACGAAGGAGTAAGCGAACGAGGGTCCGACCGATAGCAACAACAGCAGGAAACCTGCGACTAAACCCCTCGATTTCCATCGGGGCAAGCGTCGCGGTTTCCACCAAAGATTAGACAAGGCCCAGCTCTTTCAATACCTTCCTGATCTGGGCTTTCTCGTCGGCAGTCGCCTCGATCAACGGCAGGCGCGGGATCCCGACCGGCCAGCCGATCATCTCGAGCGCCGCTTTGACCGGCGTCGGATTGGCCGTGATGAAAAGGACGTTGAAGAGCGGCATTAACCGGTGGTGCAAAGCTTCGGCTTTTTTCAGGTCGCCGGCATGATAGGCGGCGATCATCTGGGCGATCTCTTTTCCGGCAATATGTGAAGCGACCGAAATGACCCCCACCGCCCCCACTTTCATCATCGGTAAGGCCATTGAATCATCACCCGACCAGATCGTAAACCCGGGCGGGACCAGCTCGGCGGTTTTCTTAGTCTGTTCAACGCTCGCCGCGGAGTCTTTCAAGCCGATCACGTTCGAGCAATCTTTGGCAATGCGCGCGACCGTTTCCGGCAGCATATTGACCACGCAGCGGCCGGGGATGTTATAAATAATGACCGGCAGTTTGGTTTTTTGGGCGACCGCTTTAAAGTGCTGGTACATCCCCTCTTGCGATGGCTTGTTATAATAAGGGACCACGACCAACAAGCCATCGACCCCGATCTTCTCCGCCTCTTGAGATGATTTGATCGTAGTCGCGGTCGAGTTGGAGCCGGTCCCGGCTATTATTTTGCATTTGCCGCCAACCGCTTTTTTCACTACGCGGTAAAGCTCATATTCTTCTTCGTGGGTTAAAGTGGGAGATTCACCAGTCGTGCCGTGGACGACCAAGCTTTCGGAACCGTTTTTAACCAGAAAATCAGCCAGTTCCTCTGCCCTTGGCCAGTCGACGGACATATCCGCTTTGAATGGGGTCACCATTGCGGTCATAACTTTACCAAAATCAGTCATTGGGCACCTCCAGATAATTTAATTTTACCATAAAACACCTTCAATAAAAAATGAAATTGACGGGAGAAAATGGCGAAAAGATTTAGGTACCGTTAATGAGGTAAATAAATATGTCCAGTGCAGTGACGTCAACAATAAGAGATCGCGCCGCGGGCGGCCGGTGGAGAAAGATCTCAACGCGGATGATCGTCGGCAACGGGATCCGGGGCCTAATCTCGGAAGCCGGCACAGCCTGCCTCCTCTCCGCTTTGCGAAACAACGCCGACCCGGTTTCTTTGCTTGCCGCCGTCAGACGGAATCCCAACTTATCAAGCGAAGTTTATCCCACTTTTGGAGAGATATCCACAGTCAAAGGCCCCGAAAAAATACCGGCTTTGGTCCCGGCTTCGGCGGTTCATGATGTTCCGCTCAAATCGCTACCCGGCTCGCTGAAAGGCGAAGAAATTTCATTCCGGTGCCTGGGCAACAGTTATGAGGCGGATGCCCGCCGGCTCATATTGTTAAGCGCGACATTAAGAACTGTACCAAAAGATATCCTGTCGGAGCCGGTTAAACTGATCAACTGGCTGGTCGACCATCGAGCCGCCGTTGCCGCTGAATGCGGCCGGAAATATTTTTCTCTGGGTTATTTAATGCAGGGGCTATCCGCCGCCGGCAAAATTCCCTTGGGACAAACATATCATCGCCTGGCCGGCGGCCGGGATTTATTTGATCACTCCCCCGCTCTCCAAGCCGTCCCGGAAGAAATCTCAAAAGCGGCCGTCAGCTTGATCGGCTGGCTGCGTGAAAACCGCGAACAGATCAAAACCGAAACCAAAAGCAAAAACCTGGCATTGGACACTTTGATCGACGCTCTGCAGGCCGCCGGCCGGATCCCGCTCAAGCAGAGTTTAAACCGCCTGGCCACCGCTCGGGATTTATATGATCGCTCACCCACCCTCCAGGACATTCAGGTTGAAATATTGAACGATCCGATTAAAGTTATTAATTGGCTGGACAAGAATCGAGAGCGGATCAGGACCGAAACGGGCAGCGATCGCCTGGCCCTGGCCACTTTAGTCCTTGCCCTGCATTCGGCCGGCAGAATTCCCTCCGAACAAACATATCATCGTCTGGCCGGCGGCCGGGATCTATACGATCGATCAGCCACTCTCCGGTCCATCCCGAAAAAAACTTTAAAGAATCCTCTTAAAATCATCGACTGGCTGTATAAGAACCGCGAGCAGATCAAAGCAGAGTCCAAAAGTGAACGTCTGGCTTTGACCTCTTTGATCGACGCGCTCCAGGCTGTTCGCAAAATCCCCCTCAAACAAACTTTCCATCGTCTGGCCGGCGGCCGGGATCTATACGATCGCTCGGCCACCCTCCAGGCCGTCCCGGCAGAAATCTTAAAAGATCGCGTTAAGCTGATCGGCTGGCTGAGCGAAAACCGCGAGCGGATCAAAGCCGAAACTAAAAGTAAAAGACTGGCTTTAGCCAGTTTGATCGAGGCGCTCCAGGCCGCTCGCAAAATCCCTCTCAAACAAAAGTTTTATCGCCTGGCTACCGGCCGCAGTATCTATGATCGCTCACCCACCCTCCAGGCTGTTCCAGATGAACTATTAAACGACCCCGTTAAATCAATTGATTGGCTGCATGAAAATCGCGAGCAAATTAAAACCGAAACCGGCAGCGATTCCCTGGCCCTGGTCACTTTAGTGGTCGCCCTGCAAGCCACCGGCCGGCTAGCCCTGAATCAGCAATTTAACCGCCTGGCCGACGGCCGGGACTCTTATGACTGCTCACCTACGCTCCAGAGCATTCCGGCCGAAAGGCTAAACGATCCGATCAAAGTTATTGATTGGTTAAGCCAACATCGCGGGCAGATCAAAGCCGAAACTAAAAGCCAAAGGCTCGTTCTGGGCACCTTGGTCGGCGCGCTCCAGGCCGTTCGTAAAATTCCTTTGGAGCAAAAATTTCAACGGCTGGCCGCCAGTCGGGAATTATATGATCGCTCGCCCGCTCTCCGGTCCGTTGAAGAAGGGATTTTAAAAGAGCCTGTTAAACTGGTTGACTGGCTAAGCAAAAACCTCCAACAGATCAAAACCGAAACTAAAAGCAAAAGTCTCGCTTTGGCCACTTTAATCGACGCTCTTCAGGCCGCCGGAAGAATTCCTTTGGAGCAAAAATTCAATCGGCTGGCCTCTGGTCGGGAATATTACGACCAGACCCCCGTTCTTCACGACGGCGAAAAAATATTGGGTTCGCTCGGGGCAGTCATCGTTTTTATCGATAAACGGAGAGAAAAATTATTAAGAAGGGACAAAAAGAGCGGCCGGGTCGCTTACGCGACCGCTCTCGGCGCGCTGGAGGCCGCCGGCCGGTTAAGCTCGACGATCAGCCTGCGCCATTTAAGGTTTGAGGCCGCGGCCGCCGACTATGCCCGCCGTTTTGAAACAATGATCAAAGAGAAAATCACCGCTGCGGGCCGGCAAGGCAAACTTGATAGATCCGGTTTCTTAAACATCAGGACCGGCCAACCACTTTCTACCCTTTATATCGGCACCATTCTCAAATGGGCGCAGAAACTCTACGGGCCCGGCGAAGCCCCTCCAACGGTTTAAACATCAGGACTTCAGCCCAAACGCCTTCTTCAATTCCTTGATCCTGTCCCGGATCTCCGCCGCCTGCTCAAAGTCTAACTCGGTCGCCGCCCTGGCCATCTCCCCTTCCAGGTCCTGGATCAGGGCCGGCAGCTCCTCTGGCGGCAGGAAATCCTTCAAACGCTTGATCTCGGCCAGCTTGCTCTCCCTGATCCGGTCGGAGATATCGTGGATCTCTTTGACAATGGTCTGCGGGACAATACCGTGTTTAGTATTGAAAGCGATCTGCAGTTTGCGGCGGCGGTTCGTTTCGGCCAGCGCCCGGCGCATTGAATCGGTCATCTTTTCCGCGTACATCAAGACCGTCCCGTTGACATTACGCGAGGCGCGGCCGATCGTCTGGATCAGCGAAGTCTCCCCACGCAGGAACCCCTCCTTGTCGGCATCGAGGATCGCCACCAGCGAGACTTCCGGCAGGTCCAAACCCTCGCGCAAAAGGTTGATACCGACCAAAACATCGAATTCCCCCAGCCGCAAACCCCGTAATATTTCGATCCGGTCGAGCGTTTCCACGTCGGAGTGAAGGTAGCGGACCTTGATCCCGGCCTCGTTAATATATTCCGACAGGTCTTCCGCCATCTTCTTGGTCAACGTCGTGACCAGCACCCGCTCCTTCCGTTCTACCCGGACCTTGATCTCTTCCAGCAAGTTCTCGACCTGGCCAACCGCCGGCCTGACCTCAACGGCCGGGTCAATTAACCCGGTCGGCCGGATGATTTGCTCAACCGTCTGCTGGGCATGCTGGTGCTCGTATTGTCCCGGCGTCGCCGAGACAAAGACCACTTGGTTAAAGCGGGTCTCTATCTCCGGAAAGTTGAGCGGCCGGTTATCGATAGCCGACGGCAAACGGAAGCCAAAGTCGATCAGGTTCCGCTTGCGGGCGCGGTCCCCCTCGTACATGCCGCGCATTTGCGGCAAAGTGATGTGCGATTCGTCGATAAACATGAGATAGTCTTCGGGAAAGTAACTGATCAGGGTCGACGGCGGGTCACCCGGCTTTCTACCGTCAAAATGCCGCGAATAGTTCTCGATCCCGTTGCAGTACCCCATCTCCCGGATCATTTCCATGTCATATTTGGTCCGTTGCTCGATCCGTTGCGCTTCGATCAGTTTGTTTTGCCCGCGCAATTCTTCGACTCGCGTGGTCATTTCCGCGAGGATCGTCTTGATCGCCGCGTCGCGCTGTTCGTCAAAGGTCAGGTAATGGGTTCCAGGGAAGATTCCGACCGAATCGCGGGCGGCCAGTTTACGGCCGCTGACCGTTTCCACGTCGAACAGCTTGCTGATCCGGTCGCCGTCGAGTTCGACTCGGACATAGTTCTTGGCAGACGAGGGGAAGATCTCCACTACATCGCCGCGCACCCGGAAGCGTCCCCGCTTCAGCTCGACATCGTTCCGCTCGTATTTGACGTTGACCAGCTTCTGCAGTAGCTCGTCGCGGACGCAGGGCTCCCCCACTTTCAGCAGGACGACCGCCCGGAGATAATCCTTGGGGGTCCCCAAACTATAAATGCAGGAAACAGAGGCGACAACGATCACGTCCCGCCTCGTCAACAGCGACATGGTCGCTTCATGCCGCAGGCGATCCAGCTCATCGTTGATCGCCGAATCTTTCTCGATGTAGGTATCGGTCGACGGGAGGTACGCCTCCGGCTGGTAATAGTCATAATAAGAAACGAAATACTCCACGGCGTTCTGGGGGAAGAAAGAGCGGAATTCCTGGCAGAGCTGGGCGGCCAGCGTTTTGTTCGGGGAGACGACCAGGGTCGGCCGCTGGACCGCCTGGATCACGTTGGCCATAGTGAAGGTTTTGCCCGAGCCGGTGATCCCCAAAAGGGTCTGGAATTTATTCCGGGCGGCCAAACCGGAGGTCAACTGGCCGATCGCCTTGGGCTGGTCGCCGCGCGGCTGATAATCAGAGACTATTTTGAACTTTGACATTCAGCTCTCTTTTGGTCCCGTCGTTCCTGATGACGACATCCGCCATCTTTAAGTATTCCGCCTGGGATAACTGCGCCTTGATCCGGCGGCTGGCTTCTCCCCGGCTTAACCCCGCCTTCAGCAAGCGCTTGAGCCTGGTCTCTTTTGGGGCCAGAACGACCACGACCCGATCGACTATTGGCAGTAACCCTATCTCCTTGAGGACCGCCGCATTGATTACAATCAACTTACCTGCCCGTCCGGCAGGCGGGCAACTAACAACTGACGACTGACAACTTGCTATTAGTTGAATGATCTTTTCTTTTAATCTCGGATGGACAAGCTTGTTCAGGAGCTGGAGCTTTTTTTGGTCCGCGAAGACGATCTCGGCCAGCTTCTTGCGGTTGATCTTGCCGCCCCGCAAAAGGACCTTCGAACCGAACGCCTTGACCAATTCATGCCAAGCTGGGGCTTGAGGGGAATAAAGCTGATGGGCCAGACTATCGGCGTCGATCACGGTCGCGCCGCGGCGGCGGAACAGCTTCGCCACTTCATCTTTGCCGGCCGCGATCGGCCCGGTCAGCCCAATGATCGTCATAACCAGATTATAACAACGTTGACAGGCAGCGGCAACTACCATAGAATTAAGCGTAATGAGATCGACAGCCAGATCGGTCAGCCTATTGCTCTTCCTGTTCGCCTTTTCTTGCCTGGTCCAGGCGGCTGACCTGAACTATCCCTACGCCAGCTTCCGCCTAAAATTGGCGCCGCATGACGATCCCTTTCCCGGCCTGGGGAACTATTACACGACTATTGCCAAGGGAGCGAAAAGCGTTCTCTGGAACCCGGCTTCCCTGGCCAAACTTAAATTATCCGAAGCCTCTCTCGCCCTGCCGATGGTTTCCGGCCTTTACAGTTATGAAAAGAGCTTTACGGTCGCTGAATCCGGCGGACAGATCGAGTTTGATCCCGGCAGTATCGGCAGCGGCGGCAATTACGGTCTCTTCTACCGTTACCCGCAAGATATCGGGGCCGGCTTGGCCACCAGGGAGATCACGGTCCTCGGCCACGGGAGTTACGCCACGGAAAGTACCGGGCAGAATTTCTCTACGGCCCTCAAGGTCAACGACTGGGTGACCGTCGGTTTTTCCTCGAACAGCCCGATCAGCGCCGACCTCTCGCTGGCCGGAGCCTTCCCGGTCACAGCCAGAGCCCGAACAAATTTTATCGGCCAAAAACTAGGCGACATGACGATCGGGGCCGACGGTAAATTAAGATTTACCTATGACATCGGGGGAACAGTCGCCACCTATGAAAGCTCCGCCGAGGTCTGGAGCAATTTCTTGAGCCAGGAGGCGACCCTGCCGCTGATCGCTTTTTCCGAGCTCCGGAACAACCTGACCGTCCAGTCGCCCTACACCGCGTCGATCGCTTCTAAAATAGGGAATTTCAGTCTGGGCTTAAATATGGTCCCGATCTCCGCTAACGCGAATATTGATAATGATGTTCGGGCAGTGGTCGATGCCGACACCTCAAATATCTATCTTTATACCCCGAATTTCGATCCTACCAACCAGGCCGATATCCTGAACTGGACAACGACCGAAGCCCGCTATGGAACTTCTAACGGTTATACCCGCAAAGATATCAAAGTCCCGGCCGGTGATGTTATCGGGACAGCCAAATACCGCGGTTTCTATCAGGCCAGCACCACCCGTTTTGACCTGGGCGGCATGTACGATGTGACCGACTGGTTGACCGTTGGGTTGGTGCTGGAGAACTTGACCGGCTCGACCTTGAACTTTAAAGGGAACGGGCTCGCCACTTTTATCAGCTACCGCGGGATCAGCACCGATGAATCAGCCAACTTCGACGATCTGATGAAGCCCGGCGGCAAGACCGAGTACACCCTGATTTCGGACCGGTGGACGACCACCAGTGAAGCGGGCGGCACCCTCCTCTACCTGGAGCCGGAAAAAAATTACGAACTCCCCAAGCGCCTCCGCTACGGCCTGGCCTTGAGCAAACCGTGGCTGATCGCCATCGACTTTGAACAAAATTCCAGCCCGATCACCATAAGGCAGGTGCAGAACAATGTTGTCTCGGATGTGGTCGTTCGTGATCTAAGCTTTATCCGGATCGGCATGGAGACCCGGCTCCTTTTTCTCCCCATGTGGCTGCGCGGCGGCTTGACCCTGATGCCCAAGCCGACTATTTCCGGTCTGACCGCCGAAGCGCAGAAAAGCCTGGACGATGCTTATAGCAAGGTCAGTAAATTCGGTCTCCCCGGCTTTCCGGTCAAGCTTGACCTGGGGACCAATATCAATGCCTGGGGAACGCTGGTCGGACTGTCGCTCGGTGTCAACGCCCAGAGCTTGATCAGCGTTCTGCAGTTCGACACAACAAATATCGACTTGAGCAAGGTTGTCTTCACCAACCTGACCGTCGGTCGGGACGCCTGGCTCATTTCCTACATCATGCAGATCGACCCGCTGGCGACCGCGGCCGCCTACGGCAACAAGCCGGCAGCTGCCGGCACCGACAAGAAGTTCGAGACAAGCGACGCAAAATTCATCCAAACGTTAGGAGTGACCTATAGATTTTAAAATGAAAAATTTCAAACTGAAAACAAAAGATTGTTGTTCCTTAATGATCTGCTGCTTATTTGTTCTGGGGCTGGCCACCGCCGGCCAGGCGCTCACCACCTCCGCGGCGACACAGGAAAAGCCATCGATCGCGATCAGGATCGACGGGAGCAAGCCTTATCCAGGCGACGCGCTAAGCGCCACCCCAAAAATTGAGATCACCGTTACGTCAACCAACACGGTTCAGGCGATCAACCTTAAGGTCGGCAGCGTTTCAGCCGCGTTGGTCCTTACCGGCAGCGCCGGCAAATTCTACGCCACGCATGAAGTTACTGCCGCCCTGGCCGACGGGACGCATTGTCTCACCATTGAAGCGGCCGATAATTATAATAATGTAACCACCCTTGAGATCCTCCCTCTTTACGTCCAGTCAGCCGGTGTCGTCACCATCCAGGGCCTGCCCCTGAACTACCCCAACCCGTTCGACCCGGGGACGCAAAAGACTTACCTCGGGTATAACCTCTCCAAATCCGCTAATGTCGCTATTAACATCTTTGACCTGTCCGGCAACCTGGTCGCCAAAAAATCCTATCTCTCCGGTCAGCCGGGAGGGAGCGCCAGTTACAACGAGGTCAGCTGGGACGGTAAGTCCGATTCCGGCAATTATGCCGGCAACGGCGTTTACATTTACCTGATAATCGCCGACGGCGCGCTCGCCCAGAACGGCAAAGGAAAGATCACGGTCTTTAAGCGATGAGAAAGATAATTATTAAAGCCCTCATTATCTGCTTAGCAGCGTTTGGTGGCTGGTCAGCGGCCCTGGCGGTCGATGGCATAGGACTTGATCCGGCCAGCACTCTTTACAGCGCGCGGCAACTCGGCCTGGGCGGAGCCGCTCTCGGTTTCGCCGATGACGCCAGCGGTGTTTTCGCCAACCCGGCCGGGATGACGAACATCAAATTCCCGCAATTACTGGCCGCTTCCCGGAAACTGGTCTTTGATGAAACCCAGTACACCCTGCTCTGCTGGTCGTTGCCGACCGATCTGGGCATTTTTGGCTTGGGCTATACCTCGCTAAACACCGGAGGATCACCGGCCACCCAGCGCGACCCCGCCACGACCAGGATCATTATCGCTCCCAGCCAAGAAGCGACTGGCTTTGACAACAACGTCCTCGCCCTCTCCTACTCCAGGAAGGTCAGGCCCGACCTGGCTGTCGGCGGGGCGCTCAAACTTTTCAATCAAGCCTTGCGCGGCGGGGTGGCCAGCCAGGCGAACGGGACAGGGCTCGACCTGTCGGCCAGTTACCACCCGCTCTCCTGGTTGACCGCTGCCGCTAATCTGCAAAACATTTTGGAAGGGACTTTAAAATGGACCGGAGGTTCGGCCGATAAGATCGGCGGCTTCTACAAGCTGGGATGCAAAGTTTATCTTCTCGGCTCCTCGACCGAAGCCTGGCGGGCTGGAGAGCACGATCTCTACGGCGGCCTTGACCTGGACATCCCACACAGCTCACTGGCCTCGACAGCTTATCATCTCGGCCTCGATTATTCGCCGGTCAAGAATGTGTTTATCCGGAGCGGGCTGAATATTGAAGGAGGCGGGCTCGGCCTAGCTCTCGGCGTCGGTGTGGTCAACGGCGGCTTCCGCTTTGATTACGCTTATGCCCAGCGGAACGGCTTGTCGGGCGACACGCCTCACTACTTTTCGCTCTCTTACCTCGGGGAGCGGGTCATGACCTTCGCCAAAAAGTTAACCGCCAAGCGGCCGCTCCTTAAGTTCCTCTCGCCCCGCGACCGGTTGATCACCGACCAGGAAACGATCGAGTTCACGGCTGAAGCTTGGGCGCTGCGTCTCCTCGACCAGAAGCGGACCTGGACCGTCACCGCTGTCTCCGAAACTAGCGACGCCTATGCCATAACTTCGCTGGAAGCGCTGGCCCAACTGACGTTTAACGGCCAGGCGCTCACCCGGAACGGCACCTTTGAGGGTAAAGCGGCAGTGGCGGTCGGCCGTAATGTTATCCAACTCGCCGGGTTCACTTCACCGGAAGTGGTCACCCCCCAGCAGATCTTCCAGGCCGTGACCGGTTCCGCCGAGTTGCATGTCTTGAGGATCGAACCGTTCCGCGATACCCCGCTCTCCTTCTGGGCGATCGAGCCGATCTCGCTGAACAGCGTCCTCGGCCTGGTCAATGGTTATCCCGACAACAGTTTTAAGCCGGATAAGGGGATCACCCGGGCGGAGCTTGTCACCCTCTTGGTCCGGAGCCTCGGCCTCTCCGCCGAAACACTGGAACCGCACGCCCAGACCGAGCTCTTCCGCGACGTGACTAAGAAGCATTGGGCAATTAAATATATCAATTACGGGAATGCCGTGAATTATGTCACCGGCTATCCTGATAAATCTTTCCAGCCAAACAAGGTCTTGACCCGGGCTGAAGGGGTCACCATCCTCGCCCGCTACGCCAACCTGATCGATGAGGCGGTCACGACCAATCCTTTCCCTGACCTCCTGCCCGGCTACTGGGCCAACAAGTTCATCGAACCGGCCAAGAAAGCCGGCCTGCTCAACTATCTAGCGGGGAAAGATTTCCAGGCGGCCGCCCCCTTCACCCGCGCCGAAGCGTGCGAGGTCCTCTACCGCGTGCCGAATATCCAGAAGATGGTCGAGGAGTATTGGGAGAGCGGGATCGTCTCTGGCGGTCGATAGTATAACTCCGGCCGTCGGTCCGGACCGTGATCGCCCCATCCAGGTCTGTCCGAAGATACTTTATCCCCGACCCAATTAATCTCTCCAGCGTCGACTGGTGCGGATGCCGGTAACGGTTGTTCTTCCCAACAAGAATGACCGCCAGCTCCGGGGCGACCCGCCGGAGGAACTCGTCCGAGGTCGAGGTCCGGCTCCCGTGGTGGCCGACTTTCAGGATCGTGGATCGTAGTTCGTGATTCGTGGATCGTAATAATCGTTCTTCGCCTGCTTGTTCCAGATCGCCCGTGAACAGGAAAGAAATTTTCCCATAAACCAGGCGCAGCACGATCGAGTCGGAATTGACGTCGCCGGTCAACGGCTGGAACGGACCGATGATCGTCCCGCGCAACTCATCACCCAGCTCGAGCCTTTGCCCGACCTTCGCACTAAGACATTTGATCGCATTTGCTTTGAGCAGTCCCTTGAACCGGCGATACGCGGCCGAATCAAACACCTGGCCGTTATCGATCACTTGGTCAACCTTGATCCCGGCCAGGACCTCATTTAAGCCGCCGATATGATCGTTATGCGGATGAGTCGCGATGACCAGATCAAGCCTGGTTATCCCTTGGCGACGCAAAAACGGGAGGACGACCCTCTGGCCAACCTTGTCATGGCCGCCTTGCGCCTTCTCTTCGCCCCCTCCGTCGATCAGGATCAGTTTGTTTTGCGGGGTCTGGATAAAAATGCTGTCCCCCTGCCCGACATCGAGAAAGGTCACTACCAATTGGCCGGAGGCGGTATCAGCCGTTAACCCGTTCCAGAGAAAAACAACCAATAGGAAGAGAACCCCGGCCATTATTCGTTTCGGGGTCAAGCGCAGCTTCTCTTCCCGCTTCAGTAACTCCAGCAGAGCCAGCAAGGCGAGATAGTAGCCGAGTATCACCGGCCAGCCTGGCACAGCGATATAGATCGAGGTCCCGGGGAGACTCGCGACCAGATCAGCGATATTCTCCAGGCAAAGCAATAAGAGCCAGATCGTATGGCCCAAAACCTGGGCGACCGGTAAAAGGATAAAACCGAGCACGGTCGTCCCAAAACCGAGGATGACCAGGAATTCGACCCAGGGGAGGACCAGCAAGTTGGAGATGATCGCTCCCGGCGTGATCTGGCCAAAACAGGTCGCGATGATCGGGGTCGTCGCCAGCAGCGGGGAGATCGAAAGGGCCAATAATTGCGGCATTCGCTTCTCCATGACCGGGACGACATAGACCAGCGACCAAGTCGCCGCGAAAGAGAGCTGGAAGCCGATGTCAAAAAGAACGTTGGGGTCAAGTAACAATAAAAGAAGCGCTGATATGGCTAAAGCGGTATAGAATTCTTTTTCCCGGTCGAAGAGGAGCCCGACCAACATCACTTCGCCCATGATCGCCGCCCGGATGATCGAGGCCCCTGCTCCGGTGATGATGACCAGCATTAAATTGAAAAAGGAGGTGGCTAGGACGCTCCAGGTTAGCGGCAAACCGGAACCGCGCATTAGGCCCAAACAGACCCCGATCAGGATGGAAACTTGGGTGCCGGAAACGACAAGCAGGTGGATCAAGCCAGCCTTCCTGTATTGCTCCGTAACCGAACTGTCTAAGGGGGAAACGGCGCTCCCCAGCAGGATACTGCCGAGCAAGGAAGCGTCTTTCTTTGGTAAGATCTTGTTCAAGACGTCGTTGAATCGGCCGCTTAGAAAGATCGCCAACTTCTTTAGTGGGTTCCCACCGCCACCAGGGAGCCGCTCAACATAGGAAGCGAAGAGCTTGAAAGATCGTCTCGGCCGCAGCAAAAACGGGTTAGCCAGCCCCTCGTCCGCTTCGATCACCCCGCGAACAACGACCCGATCGCCATATTCGAGGGTCAGCCTCTCCGTCGTAAAGACGTTCAGTCGCCCAACAGCGTCAGAAGTTCCAACCTGTTCGGTCTTTAAAGGGAAATAAGCTCCCTTTTCGGATATTTTCGGTTGCTCATCGATCCGGCCGGTTACCGTGCCGTACCCTTTATCCGCGTATTGAGCGATATCTTTGGGGTTGGGAAGATTTTTGTATTGATATAGAAAACAACCAAGTAAAAGTAAAATGATGAGTAAGAAAATAGTTGTATTGAGCTTATGGCAGGAAGCGTAAGTCGTTAGCAAAATAAAGACCAGCAGCAGAATGATCGTTGATGCTATGGGGATCGGCAGCAAACTAGCCAACAGTATCCCCACCGCATAAGCGAGTGTTAACCAGACCACCGGCTTATCCATTTTTTTTCACCACCAATATTTTCAGCACCCTCATCCGACTCGCCAAAGATTCGTACCTTCGCCTCCCCTCATCCGATCCGCCAAAGTAGCGTACCTTCTCCCAGGGGGAGAAGGTGTTTCGCAAGGCGATTTACCCTCTCCCTTTGGGAGAGGGTGAGAATCCTCAGGGGATCGGGTGAGGGCCGCTGATCCCCATCCGCCGGGCATGGTTATTATCACAGCGTTATCCTATCCTTCAGCTTCTCGAACTTACTTTTACCAAACCTAGGCAATTCCATTAACTGCTCCAGCTTCTGGAAAGGGCCGTTCTTTTGCCGGTATTCGATGATCTTCTCCGCTGTTGATTTGCCGATCCCGGGCAAAGCGTCAAGCTGGGCAACGCTAGCGCTGTTTAGATTAACCCGACCGGTAGTTTTAGCTTTACTCTGAGCCTTACCACTTACTTTAATCTCTACCACCTCTCTCACCACCGGTTGTTTCAATGGTATAAATATCTTCTCCCCATCTTTAACCGGCTCCGCCAAGTTCAAAGCCGACAAGTCAGCCATGGGCAAACTGCCGCCGGCTAAACTGATCGCAGACAACAATCTATCCCCCGGCTTTAACTTATAAACACCCTCTCTTCTGACCGCTCCGCAGACATGGACCAGTAAAGTTATCGGCTGGACATCTTGCGGTTCGGCCACAGTAATTTCATCGGACTCTTGGGGAATAAACTGTTTGGCCGCCATGACCCCGAGGCCAACGAGGAGAGAAACGATCAACCCGAGGATAAGGAGCTGTTGTTCTTTAGTGATCTCTAGACTGAACACGACTTGTGTAAAGCAATCTTATTGCCAGGTACAACCCGAATTCACTAATTGAGACACTAATGCCAGAATATTTCCTGTTTTATTAGGGTATTTGAGCCAGCATATTCGGGTATTAGAGTTGTATCATTCTGACGAAAAGTCGCCGTCAGCGGCGGTCAGATCTTATTATAAATAGTGAGGATGTCGTTAACGTAGGTCCCGGTGCGAGTGGAATAGCCGTTATTGCGCAAAATAGCGTTCGGCCCTTCCAGGTAGCCGGCAATGGCGAAATTGACGTTCCCTTTAAAGCGGTCGATCAGCGACCGGAAATAGCGGGTCGTCCCCATCGCGTTCTGGTCAATGTCGAAAACGTCGTTAACCCCCAACCCCTTAGCGGTCGAAGGAAGCAATTGCCCGAGTCCCCCCGCCCCCGAAGAAGAAAGCGCCCGCGGGTTGAATTTTGATTCCCGGGCGATCAGCGCCGCCACCAGCTTCGGGTTCATGTTATAGGTCTCGGCGTGCCGGACGAGGCTCGTGCTAATGGCAAGCGACTGGTCACTGCTCCGGTATCTCTGGATATAATTTTGGATCGCCGGCTGGGTCGCGGCGCCGCCGACCGAGGCAAAGGTCGGGTCAGGCTGTCCAGGAAGGGGTGACGGGACCGCCACCGGAGAGGGGGCAGTTACCGGCGCAGTTGGGAAGGTCGGCCGGTTGGCCGGCTGATGGTAACCCTGGTTATTCCCCATCCCCGAAAAGATCGAGATGACGAAGATGAAGATGACGACCGCGGTCGTTGTATCCATTAACCCTTCTTTTTCAGCAAGTCCGGGATGGCTGAATAATAGGTCTTGGCCAGCTTGGCAACCGGGAGATCGACCAGCTTTTTATTATCACGCATGACCGTTAAATTGCGCCCCCCCACCTTGCCGATGATCGCGCACGGCACCTCATAGAGCATCGCCACATCGAAGAGCGAGAAGATCTTGTCGGCCGGGATCGTCAGGATAATACGAGATTGGGACTCACCGAAAAGAAGAGCGTTATCTTTTATTTTATCGGACAAGCTAATGACCGCCCCAATCTCGCCTATAATGGCGCACTCCGCCAGGGCGACCGCCAGCCCGCCCTCTGACAGGTCGTGGGCCGACTTGACCATCCCGATCTGGACCGCTTCGAGGCAGGCGAGCTGGACGCGCCGCTCCAGGTCCATGTCAAGCTCCGGGACCGGGCCGCTCTCCTCCTTGTTAGGGCCGAGGAGGACGATCAGGTCGCCGTCCGACTTGAACCCGGCGGTGCAATGCTTATTAATGTCTTTGATGATACCGATCATCCCGATCGTCGGGGTCGGCAGGATCGGCCCCTGCGGGCTCTCGTTATAGAAAGAGACGTTACCGGAGACGACCGGCAGTTCAAAGAATTTGCAGGCGTCGACCAGCCCCTCTACGCACGACTTGAACTGGAAAAAGCGGTCCGGTTTCTCCGGGTTGCCAAAGTTCAGGCAATCGGTCACCGCGGCCGGCTCGGCACCGGTCACGACCAGGTTCCGGGACGCTTCGGCAATGGCAATTTTGGCCCCCATATACGGATCAAGCTGGCAGTAGCGGGCATTGCAATCGGTCGTCGCCGCGATCCCCCACTCTTTCCCCCGAACCCGCAGGACCGAGGCGTCACCCCCCGGCAGGACAACGGTGTTCGTCTGGACCATGTGGTCGTACTGTTCATAAACCGACCGCTTACTGGCAATATTCGGGTCACTTAATAAGTTTAGAAGTTGGATATTATGGTCTTTATTGGTTTTTGTTTTGAGGTTTGAAGTTGGATGTTTGATGTTCTCGTATGGCATGTCATAGATCGGCGCTTTCGCCAGCTCTTCCGTCGGCGCGTCGGCAATGATCTTGCCACCCTGCCGGATAATAACCTTGGGCTCTGCGAGAACGTGTCCAATAATAGCCGCGTCCAAGCCCCATTTACGGAAAACCTTAAGGACTTTTTCTTCTTTACCCTTGACGACACAAAGAAGCATCCGCTCCTGCGATTCCGACATCATGATCTCCCATGGTTCCATCCCGCTTTCGCGGAGCGGGACCAGGTCGAGATCGATATCAACCCCGACGTTGCCGGCCGCAGCCATCTCGGAAGAGGAACAGGTCAATCCGGCCGCCCCCATGTCTTTGATGCCGAGGACAACGCCGGTCTCGAGCGCCTCAAGCGTCGCTTCGATCAGGCATTTCTCGGTGAACGGGTCGCCAACCTGGACGGTCGGCCGTTTTTCTATTTCGCCCGCTTCAAAGACGGTCGAAGCGAGGATCGAACAACCGCCGATCCCGTCGCGGCCAGTCTTGGAACCGGCGTAGATGATCGGGTTACCGACCCCTTCGGCCCGCGCCCGGGCCAGCTTCTCTTTCGGGCAGATCCCGATAGACATCACGTTGACCAAACAGTTGCCGGCATAAGCTTCGTCAAAATAGATCTCGCCGCCGACGGTCGGGACGCCGACGCAGTTACCGTAAAATTGAATTCCATCGATCACCCCGTTGAAAATATATTTATTGAAGGGGTTATCGAGTGGGCCGAAGCGGAGCGAATCGAGCAAGGCGATCGGCCGGGCGCCGGAGGTAAAAATATCGCGCAAAATGCCACCGACGCCGGTTGCTGCTCCTTGTTTTGGTTCGACTTGGGAAGGATGGTTGTGCGATTCCATCTTAAAGATGATCGCCATCCCGTCATAGACGATCCCGCCGGCATCTTCGCCGACCAGCGATTCGTATTTGCCGGTCTGGGGGAAGAGTTTGAGCCATTTCCTGGAACGAGGATAGCCGCAATGCTCCGACCATTCGACGGAAAACATCGCCAGTTCAGTCGGGGTCGGCTCTCTTTTGAGAATGGTGAGGATACGCTGGTATTCGTCGTCTTTTAAACCAAGTTCGCGGTAGACTTGTTTGTCCATGACGATCTATTTTAGCATTTTTCGGTCGACGTTGACAAATTGAAAGCAATCCTAAAAAAGGAGGAAATTCCTTACAATTGACGTAATCTTATTTTCTCATGTTTGGGATCATAACAAGAATTGACCTTGGCCCAACATGAACTGTTGAACATGGGCATGTTTATAATATCGGACTCTTTTTCGCCATTTTTAACTATTTTTATGCTTTTCATATATTTCTCGTAGAAATTCATGCCCCCTGCTCCCATAAATGTTACATATTTTGACAACATCCTCTTCGTTATCATACTTATATAGGCTTTCTACTAATGCTTGGATCGTCTCCCTGGGATAATCAGGAGTAATAGCCGTAAGCATTGCTAAGTAAATTTTCCCTGAATGTTTTGCGCTATCAACATCTTTTATCAATGGAAGCAATGATTTTATAAAGAATGGCGAATTGAAGGCCACTCCGACATAAGGTGCTATCTGTAATAGCCATTTCGAATTCTCTTCGTTTATCTCATCCAATAAACATGTGAGTCGGGATAAGTCCGACATCAATTTTGGATAATCACCCTTTAGTTTGTTTTCCACCGGTGCTTTATTGTCATAAAACCATTTCCACAAGTCTAATACTCTTTGTTTTGCCGGTTTTATTTCTTTTAGTTCCTCAGAATCATTGCTTATCTTAAGATAATCTCTTTGCGACCAAAGATATAATATAATTTCTCTTAATTCTTTATATTGCCACCGGTCGATAACCTTTCTAAATAAGCTGTTTTGATCATCCAATGATTCTTTGCCCCTTATATAACCGATTGAGATATGATCCAATAGTTTTTCTCTTGCATAACCTTCCCCAAAATCATAACCAATAGCCCTTTCATAATGTGTCCGCATTAGCTCATATAAATCGTCATACAATCTTCCCCCGAATAAATACCCCTCAAAGAATGATTTCCAACGAATATCTTCTTGTGGGATACTTTCGAATTCCTTAACCTTGCCTTCAGCCCAGGATCTATTCAAATAGAACATATTTGGCATATATTGCCCAAAAAGAGCATATGCTTCATCAACTGCTATTTCGGCCTTTTTAAACAATTTCTCATATTCTACTGAATAATATGAATCGTCTTTTTGTTTATTATTCCTCTTATCAATACGAGCTTTCCTTAACATCAACAGTATTTTTGATTTAATAATTTTGCCAAGCGTTGTACTCAATACCCGGGTTACCGCATTATCATAACTGGATTCTTTTGCAGGTTCGGATTTATCGAACATCATATCAAGCAGGCTATTTGCTTGAGCAAGATATGTTTCCGGAAAGGCCCAGGAATTGTCCTTACTGCCTTCTTCTATCAGGTCGGCCATTGAACTAAATACCCAGATATGAGTATTTAGATAATCCGCGCCTTGCCCTGCCTTGGCCTCTTCCCAAAAAGTCGGTTTATTTATATATTCAACGGCAAAGTCAAACACCTTTTTCCAGTCAAATTCTTTTTTGTTTTTCCAGGCTTCTACCAAGCCATATATAATATTATGGACATATAAATAATTGGCGTCTTTAAACATCATTATTTCATCAACAAACTTTGCAGGACTCTCTATTACAGCCGATCTTAACGCATTACCCAGCCCTTCTTTTGTCGGGCCTTCCCCATCATCGCCCTTGAACGATTGCAGATATTCATACAACCTTGTATTCTCCATTTTGATAATTTCTTCTTTTTTTAATGAGGATTGTTCCCCACCCCACAAAGCTTTTATAAATTTCTTATCAGGCTCTTTTGGTTCCTTGCCGACTGCTTTCGCCAATTCATGATATCTATTTTTGAACCGTGGGTCGTCTTTTAACGGGAGATATTTCTGGAGTTTCCAACTGTTCATAAGACCTTTATTTTCTTCTCTCCTATAATAAGGATGCCCTTCTTCAATTAACTTCTCAATAGTATTTATTTGTTCTTCGTTGAAATCCCGGCTGTGCCCCTTAAACAGATTGAACATCTCAACCTCATAATCAGTCTTATAAATCATGTCCTTTGCAATATCTCCGGTAAAATACATGTCAAACAAGGCCCTATATTCATGCCAGTATGTATTAATCAGATATAAAGCCATTCTTTTAAAGATGGCAAATCGATAATCCTGGATCATGCTTTCCAATATCTCTTTACCTTCGCTTTTATTCTCTTGGCACTTCACGATTAATAAATCTCTTAGCAACCTCGTCAATAGTTGTTTCACTTCAGTAGCGCCCAACTCGTCATTGGCGTCAATCGATTTCATCCAAATATAGGACATATCATCATACAGTTCATCATACATATCTCCGAGTCTTCTTTTTATAACATCAGCCATCTCTGCCGTTTTAATATCTTTAATATTAAGCAATTCCGTATATATTGAATTGACAAAGCACTCTTGAGTCTTACAATTATTGATGGGCCATTCAGCAATGGTTTCTTTTTTTCTTTCAAATATCCCGAATAATGCCTTTTTTGTCTTGCTACTATCTTCCTGCGATTCCGGGATAATTTTATTTATTTTACATTTGAAATTAAATTCTTCGATCATTCCGCTTTCATTCCCTACTCTATTGATGACCAGCTCAAATACATCCTCTACAATATCAAAGCCATATCTATTGCCCTCATAAAGAATAATCTGTTTAATTTTATCGGCCATATGATATTCCAGATTCTTACTGCAAAGCCTGCCTATCTTTTCACGGCTATCATCGAATGCCTTATTTAGCCAATATGGGTCGACAATAGTTACAAATTCATATTCGCGGCTCGAGAGTTCCTTACTGGTTTCAGCCATCGGTTTAAGTTTGATTTCGACAAGTTCCTTCAATATCTTTTCGGCAATATCAACATCTTCCTCCCTTGGGGCCAAGAATTTTGGGAGAAGGTTTTCCGCTATCTCGCTCGAAGGCGAACCGTTATCAAATTTTGAATTAAGCCATTCTCGAATCCAATCTTTGCCGAGATCAATATTATATTTATTAAGATAATCGATAGTTGCTACGGCTGGTAAATTTCCAAGGATTTTGATGAAATATTGCCAGATTCTAAAATTGTCCAGAACCTTATCATTCTTTATATGATATTCCGTTGTGTCTTTAATTACTGTCAATATTTCATTGCAAATATCTGTTTGTCCCGCCAATGATTGTAATGATATTCTTTCCAGATATTGCAATATTTCCCATTCCGGAATCATATATGCTCCTTTTTGGTCCGTTTCCACGGGCTTTGGAGCCTCTATTGGCAAGAAATATCCCTTTTGTTTTAGCATAGTAAACCAATCGATTGTTGATACATGCTTAAAGAAGTGACGATAAAACTCTTGATCATTCTTCAGCAGCTGGAGTACTTCTGCGACATTTGAGGCATTATATTCCTTCGCGTTGTTTTCGATGAAATCAAATGTCTTATATAAGAAAGGAGATGCTATATTGATCTCTCTTTCCCACGATTCAATTACATCGTACAACTGTTCGTATCCTTTCTTGTCTATTGCATATGGGATTACCATTGTATTAAGCTGAGAAAAGTAACAGCGCTCGTGTTTTAACATTGCCTTTTCTGCCTCAAAGAACGGTAGTAATAAATAATTTCCAACTATATGTTCTTTTGAGCTTCCTTTTCCTTTTAATAATATATAATCAAGCACCTCAATTTCTGACATGCTATAACCAATAAAGAGAACAGTAAAGTCACCTGAAAATATACGTCGAAGAAACTGTTGAATTTGATCATTATTGTAGTGAAATAAATACTCGCTAGTTGTCAGTATTATCGGACAACCCTCTCTTATTGAACCATGAAGATGAAAAAGCGAATTATTCCTTATTGTAGCAGTAGCAATCTCTGAAGGGGTTGCGAATATCATTTCGCTATCGAACTTGCCATCAAAACAAGAATCAATGTTCGTTGTTACATATATCCCCCTAAGTCTAATTAGTTTGTCATATATTGGGAATTGCTTTTTCTTATCGTTCTTTTCCGTTAGTGCCTCCAGAAGTATATTTTTAAATGTTTCTGGCTCCAATTGATCCTTGATGATGCTTATCGCTTTTCTTGGAGGATATTTTTCTTTGGCCCTTGTTTTTTCAAAGAAAGAAATCAGCTTTCTTTCAAATGCTTCGTCAATCAATCTATTGGATAATTCCTCCCAGCCATCACACCCAATTATTCTAGACACTCCGGCGCCATAAAACACGACTAACTTGCCATTAGCAGCAGCATCTTTTATTTGTGGTGGAATTGTTGGAATAAAGTAGATATCATCGGGCAGTTGGTTTTTTGTTGATGGATCAAATATTTTATTTTCCATCTCCCGCCCCCTCCACCACCCCAACCTCCTCCTCCGTCAGGCCATAAAGCTTATAAGCCAGCCGATCAATTTGTTTGTTCGTAGCATCAATCTGGTACTGAAGCATTTTTTGCATTTTATTTATCAACCAACGGTTTTTTTTCATCATTAGCAGCCAACCATGTTTTTATCCCCATTCCCGGCGAGCGAGAATAGTCGCTCCATCCTAGTAAGCCATAGATAATTCTTTCGAGAATGGCTTGCAAGCGATAATATTCTTTTGCTAAATGATCAATTTCTACCTTTTTAGAAGAATGGAACAGATTATTTCTGGTACTTACAAGAGTCCTCTCAGACCCAGGAGGATATAAATTCCTCCATTCAACCTTATATCGATCAAAAACAAGATCAAGTAAATAGTTCAAGGGATACCTATTTAATTCTAATATTTTTTCATTTATACGGATAGATTTTGCCTCATCCATAATATTATCATTGATCATTTTTATTATTGGCTTTTTAAGCTCCCTAAATTCATTGTCTGGCAAGATTTTATCCAGCCCTTCTTTCTTTGCGAACAAATCCTTTATTTGTTCAAGAGCCATAAATAATGTTGAATATTTTTGTTCAAGATATTTAGCTTCTTTGGTACTTACGTAATGGTTCATTGCCCAAAAAAGATTAAATCCTTCATCCCTTAACCTCCGAAATCGAGTAAGCGCCACTTTTATGAATTTCCTAATCTCGTGATATTCAACAGCGCAATCATATACGTCATTATTCACCGGCAATGACTCCGAAACTTTTAATACATATTCTTTAAGGAAGGAATCCGCTTGAAATCGATAGCGGAACCATGAAATTCGACTTCTCGCCACAAAAGAAATTAATAATAAAAGGTCCTTACACAACCCTTCTCCCATTTCAAGAAAGACATCGTCAGATAAATCTTCTTTTGACTTTTTCGTTCTCATATGTAAGGACATAACATCTGTAGTTATTTCATAGCTTTTTGGCAAAGAAATATTTTTATAATAATGATAAGGATAAATTTCTATGTCAAAGGGAAAGGATTCGTTTAGCTCTATCTTGCTGTTAGAAAGTGAGCGTTTAATGTCCCCCGAAACTGATCTCTCTATTGATCCTCCAACGTCCCATATCATTTTGGAATCAGATAAGAAGAAAATTAGCTCGCGCTCATAGCGCCTTTCTTTCCCATGAGGTTCGACTATAATAAGTTCATCGAAACGAAGGTCGGCAATATGATAAACCATATCACTTGATTTCCCTTTAATAGAAGTAATAATCACTTTATTACTAGATATCTCTATTTGCCTTGGTTTTGGGGCAACCGAGCGTAGCTCACAATAAACCCCTGGAAGCTCAAAGATTTTCTGAATTTCCTTGTAAACACTTGCGTCTCCCGTGATTTTCCCTTTAATATGGCCAACCGAAACCAAAGAGTATTCTATAAATATTTGCAGATTATTAACGCTTATTCCGCCTTTAGACAAAGTCCCTTTAAATTCATGTCTCTCGCTAAACAATTGATTATCAAATTCGTCATTCATGGAAAGGTCTAAATTTATAAAACTCATCCTCCCCCCTCCACCACCCCCACCTCCTCATCCGTCAACCCATAAAGCTTATAAACAAGCTGATCAATATGTTTATTTGCATTATCTATTTGGCGCGATAAGGTTGTTTTCCCGTGAGAAGTGCTTTCATTTGTTTCTTGATCTTTTAATTTGATTATTATATCAACACATCGGATTATTTCATTACAAGCGTTCTTATCTAGATCATCATTTTTATCAATCAATTTGATTGGAATGCTATGAAGCTCATAAAGCCCAATTGTCGGCATTCTATACTTATTACAATACCAATAGTTGATTAGCTTGGAATTCAATAATGCTAATATATATTTTAGGGGATGCTTTTTATCCCACGAACTATAATTTGATACATTTGTTGTGTCCAAAAAGTAGTTTTGTCTGTTATCATAAGCAGCAAGCAGTTGCATAGAGCTATTGATCCGTTGAGTCACGATCTTTTCCGGAACCTCAAAAAACGATTTGCTATGAGGAAGGCTACCAACCTTTGCTTTCATCAAATCTGGCCTATACCAAATGTATTCCCCCTCCCAATTCAGTTGGTAGGCCTTTATATTCCTTCCGCGAAATACTTTCATGCAATCTTTGTTAATCTGCTTGCTTAATACAAATTTCTTATCATTGCTCGTCTTTATCCCTCTTTGAAATTGAATAATTGAGCTAAGCGTTTTCCCCGACCTATAAAGCTTATCGCTTATATTTTGTCTTTGCGTACTCCATGACAAATCAATCTGAAAAGGCCGCTTATCCCATATATTGGTTCGTACGCTAATCCGGTCCGTAAAATCTTTGTTCTTTATCTGAATCTCTTTGTTCGCACGGGAACATATAAGTATCAATGCTTTTACTATTACACCTCGGAAAACTCCATGCCCTAAATCCACCAACTCATCTATTGCCTTCTCGCCAAATAATTCTTCTCTCAGTAATTCAAAGCTATCGGTGGCAAGCCAGGTCTGTGGGATAATAAGCCCTATCCGTCTTATTGGCTTTGAAGTCAAACACATGGCCTTCTCAACAAAAAAACTGTAAAGATCGCTTTTATTTTTACAAGAATTGTATTTATTTTGAAAATATTCTCGCTCGTTTTTGGGAAGAGCCACCATATTCACATACGGAGGGTTTCCAATTACAACATCAAATCCCCCGACTTGCATAATATCAGCAAACTCTTTTTGCCAATCGAAGACATTCACCTTATAGCGTTCTTCTTCTTCTAACAAACTAATCTGTTTATTCTCATAATAATCCGGCCCGATCAGGGAATTTCCACACTTAATGTTGTTGCCAAGGTCGGGCAAGGCACGCTCATGAAACAGCCGGAGCGTGGAATTGATCGTCTGCGATGTTTCTCCTTCCAAGACCTTCAATAGTAAAGAAAGCTTGGTAACCTCCACCGCCTGCGAGTCGATGTCTACCCCGAAAATATTATTAAGCAAGATCCTCTTCTTCTCGGCAATGGTCAACTGCCATCCCCCATGTATATCCTGATATAGCACTGGAGACGTTTTCTTGGCCCACTTTAGAGCACCGTCATTTTCATACCACTCGCGGTGCCAATCGAGCAGATACTGGTAAGCCCCGATCAGGAACGACCCGGAACCGCAGGCTGGATCGAGGATTTTGATCTTTGCCGCCTGCTTCGGCGTTTTACCTTCGAGCAGCTTTCCGACCGTATTCTTAACGATGTAATCAACAATATACTTTGGTGTGTAATAAACACCGCCCGCCTTCCGCACCTCCGGCTTTTCCTCAATTACGGCGTGATGGTCTTCAAGGCGAATTACTTTGCCTAAGAACTGCTCATAAACCTGCCCGAGTATCTCGATCGGCATATAATCGAATTGATATGGGCTGTCGGGATAATATAACCCCTTAATGATCTCTTTTATTGGTTTATCATCGATTTTCAATTTCAGCGCCAGGGTATCGGGGTGGCCGGTCCTTCCTTTTTCTTCGCTGAAATGGAATAACCCCGAATTATATTTATCATCAGCCTGCTTGAACAGGTCGCATAAGCGCGGATATACATTGTCGCCATTCTGCAAAGCCATTAACCTGGCGTAATCTTCTATCCTCCGATCCTCGCATATTCTTAAAAAGATTATCCGGTCGATCGTGCTCTGGACCGCGTAATTTAATTCACGGGTGGAAAGCCTCGGGTTATTTTCGGCAATGTTTTTGGCCAGTATCTCCCTCCACAATTCGATCTCTTTAAGAAATTCATCGTCAACTTCCGCCGTCCCCCGTCTCTTTTTACCTGAAACCGCGTATTTGTCGAAAGAGCCTTTTAAAACCGCTTCCCGCGAAAATATCCCGGCGATCTCGTCCCATTTATCAATATAATCTTTGTAGGTAAAGTACTTAATACGCGCAACCTTCGCGCCATTGGTTTTAACCGGTTTTATCCGAGTGTCATATACCGCAAATTCTTCAAAGTCGGAAAGGATAGAAAGAGGAAGTTTGGCCGACCAGGCATATCGCCTTAGCTGGTAGGCGGGGCTGATATCTTCTTTGACATTAATCGAGGGTTTCTTCGCTTCAAGGAAAAACTTCCGTTCTTTGCCGACCCGGAAGCAATAATCGGGCGATTTGGTCCATTCTCCGACTGAAAGGCGGTCTTCATGGGTTACATCCCGGTAGGCGGGGGCGCGGCCCTCTTTATTGTTGATATCCCATCCGAGCGCCTCAAAAAATGGGTCTAAAAATTCTATCCGTAGCTGGGTTTCATTGTAGCGGCCCGATTTGTATTCTTCCAGATTGCGTTCAAATCGTTCGACAAGCTCAATTACTTCTTTTGGAGCAGGCATAATAGCAATTATACATTAATTACGCGTATAAGGGGAAAAATGACAATTTCGGGCAAAACACAGAAAGAAATATACGGTGGGTTTGAAAATTTAAACGAAAACCCCTCTCCCTTTGGGAGAGGGGGGACACTTTACGTTAGCGGGTGAGGGTTTCGACTGCTTAAACCGCGCGCTTTTTGTCTTCGTCGGTCACGCCTTTGACCGTCAGGTTGATCCGACCCATGTCGTCGATCTCGATGACCTTGACGATGACCTCGTCATCGATCTTGAGGACGTCTTCGACCTTCCCCACGCGCTGGTTGGAGAGATGGGAAATGTGGATCAAGCCGTCTTTCCCGCCCGGGATTTCGCAGAAGGCGCCGAACGCCATGATCCGGACGACCCGCGATTTGAAGACATCGCCGATCTTCGGCTCAAAAGTGATCGCTTCGATCTCCGCCTTTGCTTTCTTCGCCCCTTCGGCGTCGGCGGTCGTGATCAGGATCGTCCCATCGTCATTGATATCGATCTGGACGCCGGTCTCTTCGGTGATCCGCCGGATATTCTTGCCGCCAGGGCCGATGACCATGCCGATCTTGCTCGGGTCAATTTTAATGGTGATGACGCGCGGCGCGTAAGGGGACATTTCGGCCCGCGGCTCTTTGATCGTCTCTTCCATCTTGTCGAGAATGAAGTTGCGCCCCTCTTTGGCCTGCTGCAGGGCGCGCTCGATGATCTCAAACGATAACCCTTTGATCTTGATGTCGACCTGGATGGCGGTGATCCCGGTGCGGGTCCCCGTCACCTTAAAGTCCATATCGCCCAGGTGGTCTTCCACTCCCTGGATGTCGGTAATGGTGACCGCCTTGTCCCCTTCGGAGATCAAGCCGATCGAGATGCCGGCGACCGGCGCTTCGATCTTGACCCCGGCATCCATCAAGGCAAGGGTCGAGCCGCAAGTCGAGGCCATCGAGGTCGAACCGTTGCTCCCGAGGACTTCGGAAACTAATCTAAGGGTATAAGGAAAAACCTCTTCGTCCGGAATGACCGACAAGAGGGCTTTTTCCGCCAGGGCACCGTGACCGATCTCGCGCCGGCCAGCCCCGCGCAGCGGGCGAACCTCACCGACCGAATAGGCCGGAAAGTTGTAATGGTGCATGTACCGTTTCTTGGTCTCTTCGAGGTCCAACCCTTCGATCCTCTGCCCTTCTCCGGCTGAACCGAGGGTGACTACCGTCAGGACCTGGGTCTGCCCGCGGGAGAAAATGGCGGAGCCGTGGGTCCGCGGCAAGACACCCAGTTCACAGCTGATCTCGCGCATCTCTTTCGGTCCGCGGCCGTCGATTCGCTTACCATCCTTTAAGATCATCCGGCGCATCGACTCGTATTCGATCTCTTCGATCACTTTTTTGACGTCGCCCGGGTTCTTGGCGACCATTTCCGCCAAAGCGGCATTAGACTGGGCGCTCTTTTTGATCCCTTCGATGATCTTCTTGACCTCGGCTCCCTGCTTATCCTTGTCAGCGATCTTCAGGGCCGCTTCGATCTGGCTCGTCGCCTGATCGCGGACCAGTTTCTCGATTTGCGGGTCGATCTCGTGGATGGCCACGGCGATCTTCGGCTGTCCGGCTTGTTTGACCAGCTCCAACTGCAAGGCGATCATCTGCCGGATCACGACATGCCCGGCCTTGATCGCCGCCAGCACATCGGCTTCGCTGACCTGATCGGCACCAGCTTCGATCATCGAGACCGTCTCGTTATTCCCGGCGATCACCAAGTCGAGCGATGATTCTTTCATCTGGGTCGCGGTCGGGTTGGTAATGAATTGATCACCGACCTTGGCCACGCGCACCGCGGCCAGCGGCCCGTCGAACGGTATGTCCGAGATCGAGAGGGCGGCCGAGGCGCCGATGATGGCTAAAATGTCCGGCGGGTTCTCCTGGTCGACGGAAAGCGGGGTAACGACTATCTGGACGTCGTTGCGGAAACCTTCGGGGAACATCGGGCGGATCGGGCGGTCAATTTTGCGGGCGGTCAGGATCGCCTTTTCGGACGGGCGCCCTTCCCGCTTGAAAAATCCGCCGGGGATGCGGCCGGCGGCGTAGAGTTTCTCTTCAAAGTCGACCAGCAGGGGGAAAAAATCGATCCCTTCGCGCTGGGTGGCGGACATCGTGGCCACCGCCAGGATCATCGTGTCACCAAGGCGAACGATAACGGAACCACCAGCTTCCCTGGCCACCCGGCCTGTTTCTAAACTTATGATCCGGCCGTCGCCGAGGTCCTGCTTGACTGTTTTGATCATTGGAGTTTCAGGCTCCCGGTCAAAACATCGAAGCGTTTGGTGTCTTCGCGTTTGAGGTAGTTGAGCAGCCGCTTGCGCTGGCCGACCAGCAGGAGGAGCCCGCGGCGGCTGTGGTTGTCCTTGTTGTTCTTCTTCAGATGCTCGACCAGATGTTGGATCCTTCTGGTCAGCAGGGCGACCTGGACTTCAGTCGAACCGGTATCCCCTTCATGGGTCTTGAACTGGGCGATCGTCTCTAACTTCTTTTCTAATGTCATTATAACAAGATTATATCACAGTCGGCGGGCCTGGGCAATATCTTTTTTGATCTGGCCAACTAAAGCCGCGGCATCGATAAACTTCTTTTCGTCGCGCAGGCGGTGCCAAAGATCAACTTTAAGCGTTTTACCGCGCAGATTTCCCCGGAAACCGAGCAAATGGACCTCCACCAGCTGGTCCCCATGCCCAAAAGTTGGCCTAAAACCGATATTGACCAAACATTGCCTATCATTAACAGTGCCGGTGTAAACCCCCTGGGCAGGAAGGAGCTTCCGCGGATCAACCTTCAGGTTAGCGGTGGGAAAGCCTAACTTCCTCCCCCGACCGTACCCCCCGACCACCCGGCCGGTAAGGCGGTAAGGATGGCCCAGGAGTTTGACCGCCTGGCTAAAGCGCCCACGGCTGACCAGCTCCCGGATCAGGCCTGATTTAGGGAGCCGGTGCCCGACCTTGACCGCCGGGACAACGGTCACGCTAAAACCGAGTTCCCGGCCCAACTGCCGCAATTCTTTGGTCCCGGCGGAGCGGTCATGGCCAAAAGCATGGTCATAGCCGACGAAGACCCCTCTGACCCCAAGCTTCTTGACCAGATACCGCTGAATGAACTTCTTATAAGAGAGGGCGCGCATCGTGGGAGTAAACCGGATAACGATGACGGAATCGACCCCGAGCGAGCAGAAAAACTCTTCCCGCTCCCCCAGGGTGGTCAGGAGGCGGAGGCCCCGCTCCGGCGCCACTATCTCCTGGGGATGGGGATCGAAGGTGATGACCGCCGAGTGGGCGCCGATCTTTTGGGCGTATTTGACTGCCGCCAAGATGACTTTGCGGTGGCCAAGGTGGACGCCGTCAAAAGTCCCCAGAGCGACGACCGGCCGGTGTAATCTGCTTTTTTGCGGGTGTCTGATGATCTTCATGCTTGGGACCTAATGACCAAAAGCCCCTTTGACCAGCAAAGTGACATTTCTGATATATTCGGCGGCCGGAATAAGGAAGAGCTGTGAGAGGATCAGCGTCCCCACCACTCTCCCCATAATAATGTAGAAGACCATCGCCCGGACGTCTGACTCCGGCCGTTTTCCCCGGATCGCCTGATCGGTGATATAGGCACAGGTCGGGTCAACCAAAGTCACCAGGAGGATCGTAGCGATCCCGTTGACGATCGCCGACAACTGCGAAGCGGTGATCCGGAATTCCGGGACCAGCGCCCCGGCGTATAACGACGAGAGGACCCCGATGGCATAGACCGAAACCACGACCAAGTTCAACCAGAGAAAAGTCTTCGGCATCCCTTTCAACGACAAATTGATGAAGGAGGCCCGGTTCGGCAAGCGGAAGAGGCGACCGATCGCCAGCATGTTCTTCGGCCGGAACGCCGAGACGATCAGCCTGGGGACCGAACCGACCCGCTCAAATCTAAATATTGCTTTGGTAAAGACAGCAACAAAGAACGGGGTGCAGACCGCCCCGAGCAGGTTGCCGATGAAAGCGGCAAAGATGATCTGCCGGAAACCGTTCACCAGGGCGGACGGGTCATTGATCAGGATAGCGTGATCGACCAGCCCGCCGACAAACGGCGCCTGGAGCATGTTCGAGGTGCGGGTAATCAGGAGGGTCGCGTTAACGAACGAGAGGGAAGTGGCGATCAGTTTGGTCCGGACGCCGGCCAAGCGGAGCGCCGAAGCGGCCGTTTCGGTAAAATGGATGATCCCGGTCAGGAGGCAGACGATCAGTAAGGGGCTCATGGGGTTAATTATATCATCTTCTTCGAGTCTTTGAGGCAGAATCAGTTGAACCTGATCAGAAAATATCGATCGATGGAGGCAAGACGCCCGTCTGTATGGTCCCAGCAGTATTTCTTAAGAAGTCCATAATATTAAATTTTACCCCAAAATGAGTATTCCTGCCCCAGGCAACTTCGCCTTTTTCCCACTCTATGCCAAAATATGGTTCGAAGGGAAAATCGCTAAAGACTCCCCTATCCCATCTAAATTGAGAGATAAATCCTCCGCCGCCTAACGAGTGTTTTTCCCCATCAATATTTCTCGAACCTTGAAGAATAAAACCGCCGTTAGCCGAAATACGGGAAGGCGCCCAGGTGCTCTTTACCGATTTTGACAGATCAGCCAATACAGTCCCGGTTCCGCGCCAACGGCTGTCATCAAAATCCTTCCCGTCTTTACGGTAAGCGCTGTCGGTATACTCAACATTTAATTTAAATCTAAAAATATCGGGGGCATTAAAGTGCACAGCCCCCTTAAATTTGCCGGTACGGCTAACCACACCATAAAAATATGGCAGGTTCATGGTCGAACCGGAACCCGACCAGGTGCCTTGCCCCTGCGCCTCGATCCTGAACCACTTTGCCGGTGTAAAAAGGACATTCCCGCCAAATCTAAAACCATTCTTATATTCTTCATTATCCTTATTAGGAATAAAAAGCGAACCTTGTGTTTGAAGATTTAATTCAAAAAAACTATTTTTGGACTGGCTAAAAAGCCTATTTATTGCTTCTTTCTCTTCCGGAGAAGAATAAATCGTTAAAAGTTCGTTCTTCTCATCTTTGTTCATTTCTCCTTTAATTACGAGGGTTTCAGTTGAATCATCATATCTGTACTTATCTTTGTGTGCAGCGATAAATTCTTTCAACTCATCATTTTTGACGATCTTTTCAGCAGTCTCATTTTCTTTTTTGATCCATGCCTTGGGAGAATCACCAATTATCTGTGGCGTAAACCCTAAATAAAGAGGGACCCTTCCCGTCTCCGCCACCTCAATATCTCCTACTGGAGCTGCTTTCTCGATATTCGGATGAAAGGCTGAAGGAACACCCAAAATAGGAGGCGACAAAAGCGGAGTTAATGGTGGAACCAGACAAACATATGGCGGCTGGCACGCTTGAATCACCGGCGGCAATGCCGGCGGAGTTGGTTGAACAGCTAGATCACTATATAAAGTAATATCCCTCCGAAGCACCTGAGTACCGGCGGAATACAAAACGACTGCCGCATTATAATTAGTCCTTCCAGCTTTTTCCGAGTCGTCGGGTGTTCCTCCCGGCAAGCTTTGAGGATTAATCCGAACAGGCATAGTTATGATCCGGTCATCAGTAACGGTCTGGCTGTTCGACTCATTGACGGGGGAGGAAAAAACTTCCACGCTGTTCGAAAATATTTTCATCGCATCAATCTGATCGAGACCGGGACCAAAAACAACGACGTTATGGCTGGTGTTGTCCGCCCCTAACTTTTCTGGCATAACGATGGTGGGATGGCGCTCGTCTATGATGGTAAAGGGATGTACCTTATCCGGAGTACCATCAGAGTAGCTAATGACCAGCGAAACATCATATCTTTTCCCCGACGCGACTTGATGGGCAGTCAGGCCCAGGCCGACAAGCTGGGCTGGACCGAACTGCAAATCAAAAGCTCTTGTTTTCTCATTTGGCGAACCAACCAGCGCCTGATTAGATAAAATGTTATTGTTCCCATCAACCACCTTTACATTATTCGCTTTATCCACGTGTTCCCCAGATATCATGATTCCATGGGGAAAATTATCCGCCACGACCGATTCGGAAGAAACCCGAAATTCCAGTGGCGTCACCGGCTGGGTCTTTTCGGCCACTTTTAAAGCTTCAGGCATTTCGATCGTCTTTTGTCCCCATTTTCGAAAGATTTTAAGACCGTATGTCCCGGCCCTTGTGTTTTGATCGATAGTGATCGAGAATTCGATTATGTTTTTGTTTTTTCGATCAAATGGTCTAGCATCAATAATATTCCCGCTACCATCCGATAATTCAATCCTGTCGATTTGTTGATTTAAGGGTAAATAGTCGCCGATAATTTTAAACTTTTTCAGTTGCGTCCCATCTTTCTTAATATAGGGAGGGGTAATAACAAAAACAGTTGGTGGAGGGAGAGGAGGGGAAGGAGGGGATGAAATACTACTACATGAGTTGCTTGGGCCATTTTGAGCGAGATAGCTGATTTTTCTTTCCTCATTTAATTCTCCGATAAGATCGGTTAGCATCTGATAATTTTCCGGCCGGAAATAGACCCCTTCTTCAGCGCGATTGCGGCTGGCTACGGCGCTGCCATCAGGATCATTATTTACACTGCTTGAAGCCGGCAGATTTCTAAATATTAAATTAGTCGAAATATTGATTACCATAGGGAGCTCCTTTTTTATCGGGTTATTATGAACATAAGCTCGGAAACCCGAGACTAAACGTCTCGGTTTCCTTACTCCTCTTTCCTGGTTTGGAAACCGCGAAGTTTATTCGCAGGTTTCCAAACCGACTTCCTCGACAGACTTTCTATCAGTATCGGCCACCGATAATTTCAGCCAATTTTCTTTTCTTGATCTGCGTCTTTAGGGTTTAAGTTCAAGGGGGGTACAAAATGAAGATGGTCGAAAGGACTATTGCCTCAATTCAGCAAAGCCCTTTTCCCTTAGCAAACAGCTATCGCAAACCCTGCAGGGTTTGCGGCCGCCGGCGTAACATGACCAGGTAATATCCAGCGGCGCGCCGAGCTTGAGGCCCAATCGGATGATCTGCGCTTTCGTCATATTAATTAACGGAGTAATTATCCTTATCTTTTTAGCTTTCGTCCCCTTCTCTGCCACTTTCTGGAACGCCCGGTAATAATCGGGGCGGCAATCGGGATAGCCGCTGAAGTCAACGGCGTTGGCACCGATAAAGATAGCTTTGGCGCCGATCGCTTCGGCATAGGAGAGCGCGAAGCTTAAAAATATCGTATTCCGGGCCGGGACATAAGTTGACGGTATCCCTTGACCGATCGTCTTGAAGGAACGCGTAACGGGTAACGCGTAACGCGGATCAAGCAAAGAGCTTCCTTTCCAAGGCAACTTGATCTTGATGATCTGATAAGGTACTTTGACGCGCTTCGCAACCGCCACCGCACTCCGCAATTCCCGTTTATGCCGCTGGCCGTAATCAAACATCAGCGCATAGCATTTATAACCCTTACTTTTAGCGTAATAAAGGGTGGTCGTCGAATCTAACCCGCCGGACAATAAAACTATCGCTTTTTTGGACATAATGAAATTTTAGCAGTTTTTTGGCGATATATACATAGATATGACCAATCCGGTATCAATTGCTTATCAAAGACATGCCAATATTTGCGGGAGATTTATCACCAAAAGAAATTTTCCTGATCTGGCCAGAGGGAATGAGGTGGCCTTTTCTCATCAGGGTGTTGTCTTTCATCTGCGCTGGTTTAGCGCTGCATCAACCTACGGCATCAAGATCGAGCCAATCGAATTAAACCCGGGTAAAGTGACCAGAGATAGACCAGGAACGCCAAAACGCGGCGGAGAATCATGGCTGATCGACCACTCGGCTTGGACCCCGCTAAAGTTCAGCGATTCGGTGAACTTTTGGGGCAACAGCCTTGAATGCAATTTACCCGGGATAACTCATTTCCCAACTTATCTTGTTCCTCAAGGCAATCAGGTAGTTGATCCAAGAAAGCCGGTCGACCCTAACCTGATGATCGGTCCGCTGGCCTACGGCGTTTGGGACAAATTCGCAACCGAGTTTATTGAGCATAAAATGGATGGTTCATCAACCTACTGGCACTTTAACCTAAAAAGCATTGATGAGGTCTTATCATTTGACCGGGAAAAAGCGGAAACAATGGGAGATTATCCGGAATTTGGAGTTAGTTATGCCGAACACTTCGATAAGATTGCCTGGGGTTCGGTTTTCATGCAGCTTTCTTTTAAGCTCGCCGGTAAAGTCGCAAAAAACCATGGTTTACCGTATAACACCGAATTGGCAATTAAAGCCGGCATTTATTTTCAATTAAGAACTATAATTGCCCGGGTAAACACGGGAGAAGATATAAATAATTTTATGCGTCAGACAGAGATCGCCCAACTAAATGAAACCCTGGAAAGGTCCGATCTTACTTTCCGTCTTGGCTTCATCGGATAGGCAGAATCGGGCCAAACCGATCCCCCCGCTTTTTGGGCTATATACCCACATCGTGTGCAGGATTTTGGGGGGCGGGGTTGGGGCTACGCTGATCAAATCCTCAAGAAACTACGTAAAAAGATGAAAATCAAAGAAGTATTAGCCAGGCTGCTGGCAG